>RDXA01000008.1 GCA_004292705.1 Sphingomonadales bacterium
ACCCGCGCCAGCGTCTGTTCGCCGATGGGCTGCATCGAATCCTCGCTCTGCCGCGCCCGGAAATAGCAGGCGAAGGTGATCGGCGGCTGGCCTTTCGGCCCTTCGGCGAAACCGATGTCGATATAATTGTATTCGGTCCCGCCGATCAGACCGCTGGTGCCGGTCTTGTCGCCCCCGATCCAGCCTTCGGGCAGCCCGGCGCGCACGCGGCGGAGGCCGGTTTCGGTCGCCACCATCCAGCCCTTCAGCTCCGCCCGCTCGGCTTCGGGCAGCACATCGCCATAGACGATTCTCGCCACGGTGCGCGCCATGGCGGCGGGCGTGGTGGTGTCACGGAACTCGGCGGAGGGCACGAGGTTCATCTCGGGCTCGTAGCGATCGAGCCGGCTGATCTCGTCGCCGATGCTGCGCCAGAAGGCGGTCAGCGCCGCAGGGCCGCCGAGCTCGCGCAGCAGGATATTGGCTGCCGGATTGTCCGAGGTGATCTGCGTCGCCCGCGCCAGTTCGCGCAAGGTCGCGCCCGTTGCCATCCGCTCGGTGGTGAAGGGCGCGTGGTGCATCATGTCCGCCTGCGTCCACGTCACGTGTTTGTCGGCATCGATGAGCCCCGCGGCATGGCGCTGCAGCAGCAGCGCGGCGAGGCTCAGCTTGAATGATGAGGCATGGCCAAACCGCCGGTCGCTGTTCAGCTCGACCGACGCGTCTGTGGCGGTATTGTAAAGCTCCACCCCCAAGGTGCCGTTGCCCGCCGCTTCGATAATGCGCAATTCCGCCGCCAGCCGCCCCAGCGGGCTCTGGTCGGGCGGGATGCAGGCAGAAGCCCCCAACGCCAGTGTGCCGCCGATGAAGAACCGTCTGTCGATCATGAGAACTTGTCCGCCTTCCGCTTGCCGAAGCGCATGTCGCCTTCGAGCTTGGCGCGCAATTGCGCATAGAAGGCTTCGAGAAAAGCCCGTTCATCGCCCGCGCCCGGATCCCAGCCGATCTTGCGGCAGATCGTGGCGTGCACAGCCTGAAGCGCCTCGGGCGGGGAATCGCGCAGCATCCGCTCAAGCGTCTGCAATTCCTTCTCGCCATAGACCGAAAGCGCCGACTCGCCAAAGTCGTAGCGCACCCCGGTGAGCGCGCTGGTGCCTCTGGCAGCGGCGGCACCCTGGGCCGAAAGCACAGCGGCAAGCCGGGCGCGCGGGCGCTCGACCACCCACGTCCCGGCGACGACGTCCCCGGCGCGAAGGCCATCGCGGTTGAAGAAGGGAAACAGCAGGAACAGCGCGAACCATCCGGTCAGCACCCAGCCGAGCATGCCGATATCCTGCCCACTCTGGGCCAGCATGGTCAGCACCAGCAGCGCCACCACCGGGTAGAAAATTTCGATATCGCGCAGCAGGTTTCTGGCGATCACTGCCTCGGGCGTGAGCCGCGCACTGCTGCGCGCGGCAATGCGGATGCCGACAATGCGCTTGCCCAGCGTTGCCCCGCGCGGGCCCAGCTCCTGCACCAGAAAATAGCCATACCAGATGCAAAAGACGAACAGCGCCATCACGATCCCGAGGAATTCAAGCACGCCTTGCGACATGCGATCGGGATCGAGGGAGGTGCCGCCGAGCACTCCGCCGGCAATCCACCAGATCAGCAGCTGGAAGGCGGTGAGGCCGGACAAGATGATGATCACGTCGATCATCAGCGCGCCCGCGCGGGCCATGCGCGGCGCCATGGTGATGGGCAGCGCCAAGCCCTCGGGGGTGATGAGCGTGCGCTCGCGTCGGTCGCCGCGCGGGGAGGTGGCGGCCCGGCTCATCCTGCCTCCGGCAGTGCCAGCGCGTCGCCCGCCGCGCCAGCGGGGCGATAGAGGATGAAATAGGCAAGCCAGAAGGTCAGCATCGTCCCCCCGATCAGGAACCGGCCGGAGGTCGCTTCGACCAGTTGGCGGGGGAAGGCCTCTAGCAGGGCGGCGACCACCATCATGATGACCACGCCTACCATCACCACTGCCGCGCGTCGCCCGGCAGCCGCGGCGGCATCAAGCACCGGGAGCTGGCCCGGAAAGGCCATGCTGCGCCCGATATGCAGCCCCGCTGCCCCCGAAAGCAGGATGCCGAACAGTTCCGTCGTGCCATGAACGCTGAGCCATGCGGCCAGCTCCACCACCAGCCCCTGCGTGTCGAACAGCCACAACAACGCGCCGAGCAGCGCGAGGTTGTGCACCAGCAGCAGCAGCGAAGGGATACCGAACGCGAACCCCAGCGCGAAGGCGAGGATGCAGACGGCGGAATTGTTGCTGAACAATTGCGCGGCAAACCCGGCAAGGCCCGCTGCGCTCTCCTCGTTGGCGAGGGTCGCCAGCAATTGCTCACGGCTCGCGCCCGGCACCCGCGGATCGCCCGCCCCGGCAGGGAACAGCCGGTAATACCATGCCTCGTCCTGCGCCACGAGCAGCCAGCCGGCCACCGCGCCCGCCACCATCACGAACAGCGCAATGCCGATATCAAGCCACAATTCGCGCACCGCGCGGCTCCACCCGCCCAGCAAAAAGCCGCGCAGCCAGCGCACGAAGCCCTGCCGCGGCCCGTAGACCTGAAACCATGCGCGCTGCACCAGCGCCTCCAGATAGGCGAGTGTCGCCGCGTCCAGCGACGTCTCGCGCGCCACCGACAGCGACGAGGCGGCGGTGCGGTAGAGCGCGGGCAGGGCGATCAGATCATCATCGGCGATGCGCCTGAGGCCGCCTTTCTCCATCCGCACGATGATCGCTTCCAGCCGCTTCCAATCGCCTTCGCGCTCCAGCCGGAAGCGGTCCGAACGCAGCGCGGCGCTGGTGATATCGGGCGGCGCCTCGACCTGCCCGCGACCGAACCATGAGGAAATGACCGGTGCCTTCATGTGTTCATGACCTTGGTCTCACCCTATGGCCTCGCTGCTGCGGATCGCCAGATAACGGTCGATGAGGCGCGGGCCGATGCTCGCCCACGGCGCTTCGAGCACATCGATCCCGAGCCGCCGCAGCCGCTGAAGCACCAGCTTGCGCTGCTGCGCGAGGCTGTCGGCAGTGACCGCGCGGGCGAGGGTCGTGATGTCGTCCGGTGGGGCGGCGATCAGGTCCTCCACCTCGCTGTCGACCATGGTGACGAACAGCACCAGATGCTTGCCCACCAGCCGCCCGAGGCTTTCGACCATCAGCTCGGCCGCGGTGGGATCGGTGAAATCGGAGAACACCACCACCAGCGAGCGGCGCTGGAGCTTGGCGGTCAGCGTGGCGAGCGGCAGGCGGTGGAAGGCGCGGGCGTCGGCGATGAAGGGGGTCATCAGCTGCGGCCGCCGGGCAAAGCCGAACAGCGCGACCCTGTCCCCGCCCTTCAGCGCGACATAGCCGCAGGTCAGTGCCGCCGAGACCGCGCGGTCGATACGCGGCAGGCCGTCGACGGGTTCGCACATCGCCTGCCCGCAATCGAAGGCGAAGACGATCTGGTTGTTGCGCTCGCTCTCGTTCTCGCGGGCGTAAAGGCGGGTGTGGCGCGCGCTCGCCTTCCAGTCGATGCGGCGGCGGTCCATGCCGGGCTGGTATTCGGACAGCGCCTCGAACTGCGTGCCTTCTCCCCGGATGCGGCGGTTGATGAGGCCGATCTGGGCGTTGCGCAGAAAGGTCTGCAAATCGGGCGAGCGGACGGGGGACAGGTCGGGCCAGATGCGCACGGGCTTGTCGAGCGGATAGTCGACCTGCCGCGCGCCGAGGCCAAGCGGCCCTTCCCAGCGCATCCATGCGCGCGAGACGATGGCGGTGCCGCGCCGCGAGGGGGTGAGGATGGCTTCGCCGCGCCAGCCGGGTGCGAGCGGATCGGGTGCCAGCGCGAAGCTCATCCGGCCATCGGGTGCAAGGCGCGGATCGCAGGCGAGCGCGGCCTCCGCGCGCGGGGGCTGGCGGCCGCTGAAGCGCGCGGTGATGGCCAGCGGGCTCGGCTGGCCGACCTCGATATCCTCCGCCGTGCGGATCTCCCAGCCTTCGAGCTTGCCGGTCAGCAGCGCGTCGATCGTGACGAGCAGCAGCAGCCCGCCCCCCAAGACCGGCGCGATCACCCATGCTCCGGGCGCGGCGGCGGCGATCACCACTGCGACTGGCGCGAGTGCCGCCGCGATCCAGACCGCGCGCTCGGTCGGCGCGACGATCAGCAGCGGCCGCAAGGGCAGCAGCAGGATGTCGAAGACAAGGCCGACAGCGCGGATCACGTCACCTTGGCGCCTCGGTGCTCTCGACCAATTCGGCGACCAGTGCCTCCATGTCGCGCCCCTCGATCTCGGCGGCGGGGGAGAGCGTCAGGCGGTGGCGCAGCACCGGCACGGCGAGCGCCTTGACGTCATCGGGGATCACATAGCTGCGCCCTTCCAGCGCGGCGCGGGCGCGGGCGGCACCGGCAAGCAGCACCGCCGCACGCGGAGACGCACCGACAACCAGCTCTCCATGATCGCGCGTTGCCCGCACCAGCCGCACGACATAGCGGGTGATCTCCTCGGCCACCGTCACCTGATCGAGCGCGGCGACCGCCGCACCGATGCCTGCCGCATTGGTCACCGCCTGCACCCCGAGGTCGGCGGGCCGCTGCGGCCCGCTGCGCTGGCCATAGGTGGTCACGATCCGCGCTTCCTCGTCCTCGTCCGGGTAGGGCACCAGCAGCTTGAACAGGAAGCGATCCAGCTGCGCCTCGGGCAGGGGATAGACGCCCTGATTCTCGATCGGGTTCTGCGTTGCGACCACCATGAAGGTGGCGGGCAGCGGATAGGTCTCCCCGTCCAGCGTCACCCGGCGTTCCTGCATTGCCTCAAGCAGCGCGGCCTGCGTCTTGGGCGGGGTGCGGTTGATTTCGTCGGCCAGCAGCAGATCGCAGAAGATCGGGCCGCGCGTCAGGGTGAACTGGCTGGTCTGGAAGTTGAACAGGTTCGAGCCCAGAATGTCGCCCGGCAGCAGATCGGGGGTGAACTGGATGCGCCCGAAATCGAGGCCGAGTGCGGTTGCGAAGGCATTGGCCAGGAAGGTCTTGGCCGTCCCCGGCGGGCCTTCCAGCAGCACATGGCCTTCGGCCAGCATCGCCACCAGCAGCTTGTCGACCATCACCTCCTGCCCGACAATCGCCTTGGCGATTTCCGCGCGGATGGCGTCTGCAAGGCTGCGGACGGCGTCGAGTGTCATGGTCATCGGGTCAGTGTCCCTGTTGCAATCTGGAGGCGAGATTGTCGAGCGATTGGGCTGCGGCAAGGAGGTCGGCGGGCTTCTCCGCTGCTTCCATGCGTGCGGCGCGGCGGGTGAAGGGTTCCGCGTCCGGAAGGCGGCGCGCGAGGGCGTCGTCGATGGCTTCACCGTCAGCCCGCGGCAGGCCCAGCCGCTCGGCTATCCGGCGCGCGGACAGGGCCGCGTAAGGCGCGCCCAGCAGCGCAAAGCGCCGCGCGCGCAGGATCAGGCCCGCGCCATTGGCAATCAGCTGGCGCTTGCCGAACGCAATATCGGGGCCGCTGGCGGCAGCGGGCGGGCCGAATCGCTGGAATGCCCTCCAGCCCACGATCAGCAACCCCACCAGCAGGCTCAGCGTCGCGGCAAGGAAGGGCGGGCGAAAGGCCAGTGTCAGCAGGTTTTCCGAAGCGCCGAAGCCGTTCAGCGTCATGTCGAAGGTGACGGTCCTGATCTCGCCTGCCCCGGACAACCGGTCAACCAGGGCCAGCGCCGCGCGGGCACGGGCGGGATCGGCAAGGCCGTAATTGTTCGCAAGGTCTGGCTCGGCGAGGACAATCACAGGATAGGCGGGGCTTTCGGGGTCGACGCCTTCGCCGGGGTTCACCGCAAAGGCCAGCACCCGCCCGGCATCATCGCTGATCAGCGCATCGTGCGAAGCAGCAGGCTCGGCATAAAGGGTCGGCGATGCAGGCAGCGCGCCCGCAAGCCCCATGCCGCGCCAGCGACCCGGTCGCTGGCGTACAGGCTCAAGGGGCGTGTCGATGGCGATCACCGGCTTGGGGTATATTCTGTGGTTGAAGCGGTAGGACCCGGGCAGATTTTCCGGCCACTGTGAGGGCGGCGCTGCCCGCCACTTTGGCATGATCACCAGTGTCGGGCCGACAAAGGTACGGTCCTGCAAGATTGTGTCGATTGCGTCGGCATCAGCATCGGCCGAAGGAGTGAGCACCAGCACACCAGCGGTCTGCAGCCCTTCCGGACTGCGCGATCGGTCGACCTCGAACCCCTGCGCCTCGATCAGCCGCACGAGACCGATATAGCCGTTGAGGCCCGTTGCGGCGGCATGGGCCTGCCCGGTGCCGCGCTCGTCGGCAAAGTCCTCGCCCGCGCCGATCAGATAAAGCATGGCAAGGA
>RDXA01000009.1 GCA_004292705.1 Sphingomonadales bacterium
CAGGCCGATGGTCAGCAGCCGCACCCGGTTCCAGCGGTCAGCCAGCCGCCCGAGCGGCACGCCGAACAGCGCGTAAAACACTGCGAAGGCCGCGCCTCCCAGAAAGCCCAGATCGCCGTCAGTCAGGCCCAGATCGCGCTTGATGTCGACCGCAAGGATCGCAAGGATTTGCCGGTCGATGAAGTTGAGGATGTAGACCACAACCAGCACACCGAGCACATACCAGCTGTAGGCCGATGCGGGCTCTTCGCCGCGGCTTGCTGCCGCCGTGGTGTCGTCGCTCAATGGTGATCCCCTCTCCAGGATGCTTCGATAAATCGCCGGTGCTCGGGACCGGTCAGATGTCATAGCGGGTGCTATCGACAATCCCCGCCTCGGCAAAACCCTTTTTCCGCAAGCGACACGAATCGCAAAGCCCGCAGGCGAGCCCCTCAGGCGTCGGATCGTAACACGACCAACTCCATGCCGGATCAAGCCCGAGCCGAGCGCATTCGCGGGCGATGTCGGCCTTGGTCATGTGCTGGAGCGGGGCGTGGATCGTGAAGGGCGCGCCGAGCGCCCCCGCCTTGGTGCCAAGCCGCGCCGTCTCGGCAAAGCTGGCAATGAACTCCGGACGGCAATCGGGATAGCCCGAATAGTCAAGCGCATTGACCCCAATGAATACGTCACGCGCGCCTGCCGCTTCGGCACAAGCTGTGGTCAGCGCCAGGAACACCAGATTGCGTGCGGGCACATAGGTCACTGGGATATCATCGCCCACCCCCAGCTTGGGCACATCAATCGCATCGGTCAGTGCCGAGCCTCCGAAGGCACGCAGATCCAGCGCGATCTGGGTATGACGGGCCAGACCCAGGCGATCTGCGATGCGCGCGGCCGATTGCAGCTCAAGCTTGTGGCGCTGTCCATAATCGACTGTCAGCGCCAGAACGGCAAAGCCAGCCTCTTGCGCCAACGCAGCGGTCACCATCGAGTCCAGCCCGCCCGACAGCAGCACGACTGCCAAGGGGCTGGCCGATAGATTGTCAGAAGCACTCATGCACCGGCCCTAACACGCAAGAGGGCAAAGGCAATCACGCAAGGCCGATCAGCACCCGCCCGTGCGACGCGCCTCCGCCGTCAGCTGGAACGGCATTCCATCATGGATTCCCTGACTTTCCAGTTGCACCAGCGCTGGGGTCTCGCGGCGGATACTGGTACGGCCGTAGCCATTGCCCGGACAGGTGTACTGCACCGTGACCCTCGCCGCACCATCCTCGACCACGAACTGACTGCACCCGCTTTCACGGTGGATGAGCTGGATAAGCTCGGCACCCGATTGCACGCAGATCTTGCGATCACCTGCCCCACCGCGCTGCCTGATGGTCCATTCGCCCTTGCTCAGCGTGCCAAGCATCGCGAGGCCGTTGCCCTGTGCAACGACGGGCACGGCAAGCCACAGCCCTGCCGCTGCGGCGACCGCACCCAGTGCCAGAACGCGCATTCTGCTGTCGGTTCGATCAATCATACCTGCCCCCATGCCAGATTTTGGCGAGTACGGATTGCATATATAAGCCGCGTTCTGCCCAGAACCCGTGATTTTCGACAAAGTGTCAGATTGCCAGTGCGAAAGTCCGCGAACAAAAGGCACAATCGACCGAGATTACCCCGTCGGGGCCACGCATCTCGGCCTGCTCATCGTCGGGGAAACGGGCGATTATCGTCTCGTAATGCGCCGCCGAACAGCGGCACCCTCGTGACAGCTCGGCACCCGGCTGGACGCGCACTTCCCTTTCCTCGTGGAAAAGCCGCCACGCTATCGCCTCGAGCGAGAGAGCGGGATCGAGCAGTTCGTCATGACTGATCGTGCCCGAAATCACCGCGACATGTTCCCAATCTGGGTGGTCGAGGCGCACGTGCAACCGCTCGCGCCCTTCTTCGCCGTCCGGCAGGTGCTGGATCAGCAGCCCAGCCGCCATCCGTCCGCTCGAACCAGCGCGGCTGGCGACTCGAATCAGCGTGGGAATCTGCTCCGACTGGCTGAAATAGCTCTCGCAAGCCTGCGACAGGCTGTCGCCCTCCAGCGGCACGATCCCCTGATAGCGCTGCTGCTGCTCGGTCTCGAAGGTGACCGCGAGATAGCCTTCGCCGAACAGCGCCGTGAGGCTCGGATTGGCGCCCAGCGTGGCCAGCCGCTCCCCGTCGAAATCGACATAGCCGCGCACCGCCCCTGCGCGGTAATCGCACACCAGCAGTTTGACGATCCCGCCCTGGGTCTGCGCCTGCATGGTCAGCTGCGCGGTCTCGCCCTTGAGCAGCCCGCCCATCAACGCGCCCAGCACCAGCGCCTCGCCCAGCAGGTGCGTGATCGGCGCGGGATAATCATGCGCCGAGAGCACCTGCTCCAGCACATCCTCCATCCGCACCAGTCGCCCGCGCGCATTGCGCCCCGGGAGCGTGAAGCCCAGCAGGGTGTCGGAGAACGTCTCGGCGGTTTTCGTCATATCCATCATCCGCCGCCATATGGGGACGGATCGTGTCAGACGGAAGACCCCGTCAGGCGGTGAGCAGCCCGAAGCTCCACAGCAGCACGGATTTCTGCGCGTGGATGCGGTTTTCCGCTTCGTCGAACACCACGGACTGCGGACTTTCGAACACCTCTTGGGTCACTTCCTCACCGACATGAGCGGGAAGGCAGTGGAGGAACACAGCATCGGACTTGGCGAGCGCAATCAGGTCGGCGTTGACCTGATAAGGCGCCATTGCCGCAAGCTTCGCTTCGGCATTCGCCTGCCCCATCGAGACCCAGGTGTCGGTAACGATCACATCCGCTCCGCGCGCAGCAGCGGCGGCATCCTGCGTCAGCGTCACCGTTGCTCCGCCTGCGCGCGCCATGGCGACGAAGGCCGGATCGGGCTCATAGCCCTGCGGCACCGCCACGCGGACGTTGAACTTCATCAGCCCGGCCGCCTCCAGGATCGAGTGCAACACGTTGTTGCCATCTCCGAACCAGGCGACCTCAAGGCCGGGCAGCGCCTTGCCATGCTCGATTACGGTGAGCAGGTCGGCGACGATCTGGCAGGGGTGCGACATATCGGTCAGGCCGTTGATCACCGGCACTGTCGCGTGGGCAGCCATCTCCTCGATCTTGGCGTGATCGTCGGTGCGCAGCATGATGCCGTCGACCATCCGGCTCAGCACCCGCGCGGTGTCGGCGATGGTCTCCCCACGTCCGAGCTGGCTTGAGCCCGAGTCGAGGATCAGCACGCTGCCCCCGAGCTGG
>RDXA01000010.1 GCA_004292705.1 Sphingomonadales bacterium
GGTGACGCTCGATCAGCCCGCCAAGGTCTTCACCACCGCGCGCTACGGCAAGTGGATGGCGGGGCCGAACACCTTTTCCGAAAGCGACGTTGCCTTCTTTATCGGCAACAACCCGATCGTCTCGCACTATTCGCCGGTCGGCGGCGTGCCGCCTTTCAGCCCCTCGCGCCGCATCCGCGACCAGCAGGCCAAAGGCATGAAGCTGATCGTCGCTGACCCGCGTGAGAGCGATGTCGCGCGGCTCGCCGATATCTACCTTCCTGTGAAGCCGGGCGAGGATCCGGCGATGCTGGCAGGGATGCTCAATGTGATCATTTCCGAAGGCCTGTATGATCGCAACTTCGTCGCCGCGCATGTCGACGGATTTGATGAACTCGCCGAGGCGGTAAAGGCCTTCCCGCCGGAAGTCGCCGCCGAGCGTGCGGGGCTGGACACGGAGCAGCTTGTCGCCGCCGCAAGGCTGTTCGCGACCGGCTCCAAGGGCTGCGCGGTCACCGGCACCGGCCCCGAAATGGCGGGCAACGGGACGCTGACCGAATATCTCGTGGTGTGCCTCAACACGATCTGCGCCCGCTTCAAGCAAGAGGGCGAGAAGGCCGCGATCCCGGGCGTGTTCAGCCCTTACCAGACCGCCCGCCGCGCGCAGGTCGCCCCTCCCGTGCCGATGTTCGGCGCAGAAGGCATGCCGAAGTCGCGCTTCCGCGGCCTTGGTCATTTGGGCTGGGAGATGCCCTGCAACGTGCTCGCCGACGAAATCCTCACGCCGGGCGAAGGCCAGGTGCGCGCGCTGATTTCGGTCGGCGGCAATCCGGTGGTGGGCTTCCCCGATCAGGCCAAGATGGTCCGCGCATTGGACGATCTCGAACTGTTCGTGCAGATCGACCCGTGGATGAGCGCCAGCGCCAAGCGCGCTGATGTGGTGCTCGCGCCTTCGCAGTGCCTTGAGCGTGAGGACATCACCAGCCTCTCGGAATGGTGGCACGAGGAACCCTATGCCCGCTACACCGAGGCGGTGGTCGCACCGCCCGGTGACGTGATCGACGAATACGAGATGTTCTGGACGCTCGCCCACCACCTCGGGATCACCATGCAGCTTGCCGGAGGCGCGCTGCCGATGGACCGGAAGCCGACCAAGCAGGAATTCCTCGATCTGGCGGTGACCGGCTGCCTCGTCCCGCCCAGCCAGGTGCGCGCGGACTGCGCGGCCAATGGCGGGGCGGCGGTGATGTATCCCGAGAAGCACCCGCTGGTCGAACCGGTGGACGAGGCTGAGTTTCACCGCTTCGATCTGGCGGTCGGCGCAATGCCGTCGGAGATCGGCAAATATGCCAAGAAACACGCGGAGCGCGAAGGCTTCGATTTCCGCCTGATCAGCCGCCGCTCCAAGACCCGGTTCAATTCAATCGGCCACCCGCTCAAGAAATTGCAGGAGAAAACCACCACCAACCCGGCCTTCATCCACCCGGAAGATATCGCGGCGTTGGGGCTGGAAGAAGGCGGGTTGGTCGCGATCACTTCGCCCCACGCCACCATCCACGGCGTGGTCAAGGCCAGCGACAAGGTGCGGCGCGGGATCGTTTCGATGGCGCACGCCTATGGCGATGCCGACGCGGGGAAGGATGATGTGCGGACACGCGGGTCTTCCACCAACCGGCTGGTGAGCGAGGTGGTCGATTACGATCCGATCACCGGACAATCGCTCCAGAGCGCGATTCCGGTGAAGCTGGAACCGGCCTGATCCTCTCAATCTAAGGACAATTATGCCAACCAATCGCCGCTTCCTCCTCCAGCGTCGCCCCGATGGCACGCCGGTCCCTGAGGACTTCGAACTCGTCACCGCCCCGACCCCCGCGCTGGAAGAGGGGCAATTCCTGATCCGTAACCACTACGCCTCGCTCGATCCGGCGATGCGCGGCTGGATGGATGCCGAGGGCAACTACATGCCGCCGATCCCGCTCAGCGATCCGGTGCGCGCCAGCACCATCGGCGTGGTCGAGGACAGCCGCGCGGAAGGTTTCGCACCCGGGCAATGGGTGATGGGGCTGAACGCACTCGAGGACTATTCGATCGGCACCGTCGGCGGGTTCACCCAGCCGATCGACCCCTCGCTGGTGCCGAGCGTCACCAACTACCTCTCGATCTTCGGTGCCGTCGGCATGACCGCCTATTTCGGTTTTCTGGAAGTGTGCGAACCCAAGGCAGGCGAGACCGTGCTGGTCACCGGCGCGGCGGGTGCGGTCGGGAGCCTCGTCGGTCAGCTGGCGAAGATCCACGGCTGCCGCGCGGTCGGCATCGCGGGCGGCCCGGCCAAGTGCGCGCGGCTCACCGAGAAATACGGCTTCGATGCCGCCATCGACTATCGCGGCAAGGATGAAGCCGCGCTCACCGCCGCCATCGCCGAGGCCTGCCCGGACGGGGTCGACGTGATCTTCGAGAATGTCGGCGGGATCATCCTCGATGCCGGCTTGATGAACCTCAACCTGCATTCGCGCGTCGGGCTGTGCGGGCTCATCAGCGAATACAACACCGAGCCGCGCGGCATCCGCAACCTGTGGCAGCTGATCGTCAAACGCGCCCATATCCGCGGGCTGCTGGTCGCCGACTACGTCCCGCGCTTCGGCGAGGGCGCGGCACAGATGGGCGTGTGGGCGGCGCAAGGCAAGCTCACCATCGACGAGCATATCGACGAGGGGCTGGAGAATGCCTTCGACAGCTTCATGCGGCTGTTTGCAGGCACCAATGACGGCAAGATGATCCTCAAGATTGCCTGATGCGCTCATTGCTGGTCCTGTCCGGCGGTCACCCCTACGAGGCCGGCCCGTTCGACGAGCTGCTGGGCGCGCTGGGCGATTGGGAGGTCACCCACCTCATCCACCCCGAAGGCGGCGAGGCTGACGCCGCAGGCGCCATTGCCGCGGCCGATGCGCTGCTGTTCTACGACATGGCAGGCTACAGCTTCGGCGAGGGCTCCGTCACCACCCGCCCGCCATCGCCCGCCTTTCGCGAAGCCATCGCGGCGCGCTTCGCAAGCGGCAGGGGCGCGGTGGCGATGCACCATGCGATTGCCGGGTGGGCCGAGTGGCCGGAATGGCACCAGTGGCTCGGCGGGCAATTCCACTATCAGGCGGGTGAGCATGGCCTGGACTCGGGCTATCGCCACGATGTTGCCTATGAGGCGCAGATCATCGCCGATCACCCGGTCACTCAGGGGTTGCCCGCCAGCTTCCCCGTC
>RDXA01000011.1 GCA_004292705.1 Sphingomonadales bacterium
AAAATCTGTGCCCTTGCGTCCTTAATCGTCCCCTCATTCATCGGGGCATCGATCTCAGCCAGAGCCCTTTTCGCGGAAGAAAGCGATACGCACGCTGGTGTAACGATCAGCTCGAGCGTCCTCCTGAGCAAGCGACGCTCTTCATCGGTCCACTCTGGCGTCACAACGGTATCGAGCACTGCAGCGTCAATCGAGGAAGCATCCGCCGGTATCCGCGCAATTGCCCGATATGCTGCAGCCAGCAGCTTGTGGTGAACCGGGTTTGCGCGCTCTGCGCCGTCCGGCGCGGTAATGTGCGCCGTGGCCCTCGCCAGTTCGTCCTTCAAGCCCTCGCGATACAGGGCCTCCCGTTGATCAAGTGTGAGCGTTCTTCGTCCGCCTAGAATTTCCATTTCCATATCAAGTTCATCCCATTTCACTGCCAGCCGCCGGGCAAGGCACCGCGCCTTGGATGGGTCAGCTGTGCCCAGAGAAATGCTTATAGGACGGGCACTTGCCGGATGCCCAACTTTGCGACGAAAATGATATCGCGCGCCCTTACGGACGAGATAGCTTTGCTGGCGCATCGTCTCATCGCCCCTTTCCGGCGAACGCGTTCGCCCGGCGAGATGGCGCCAATGCAGGGCGGTCAGAGCCGGCCCTGTGAGATGCTATGTGAGAAGCTATGGGGGATTTGCTGCGCATGCCGCCTCCGGAGTGGCGGTTTTCTGCGGCTTTTCGGGAATTATGGAGCGGGTAGCGGGAATCGAACCCGCATAGCCAGCTTGGAAGGCTGGAGCTTTACCACTAAGCTATACCCGCGTGGTTCCGTCGTGCGCCCATGCCACCGATGGCGCGGGCACGTCAATAAGGTCCAGCGTCAGGCGATCGCGTCCACCGCCATATTGTCGATCAACCGCGTGCTGCCAATCCGGGCAGCGACCAGCAGGCGAGCGGGCTCCGTGCCGAGCGCGCCGAGCGGGGCGAGCGAGCGGCTGTCGGCGAGGGTGGCGTAGTCGATGCTGCCAAAGCCGGCGGCCAGCACTTCTGCCTCGAGCGCGGCAAGCGCTTCGGCCACATCGGTGCCGCATGCGATGGACTCGGCGGCTGCCGTCATGGCGCGGGGAAGCGCCGCCGCAGCCGCGCGCTGACCAGCCGAGAGGTAACGATTGCGGCTGCTCATGGCCAATCCATCCGCCTCGCGCATGGTCGGCACGCCGATGATCGCGTCGACATGCGGGCGGGCAAGGTCAAGATCGCGCGCCATCGCCCGGATGACGGCAAGCTGCTGGAAATCCTTCTCGCCGAAGAAAGCCATGTCCGGGGCGACCTGATTGAACAGCTTGAGCACAACCGTTGCCACCCCGTCGAAATGGCCGGGCCGGGCCCCCCCGCACAGGCCTTCGCTTACGCCCGCCACGCTGATATTGGTGACGAAGCCGGCCGGATACATTTCCGCCACTGTCGGTGCCCACAGCAGCGCTACCCCTTCCGCTTCAAGCATCGCGGCATCCTCCGCAAGCTGGCGGGGATAGGCATCGAGGTCTTCGTTCGCGCCGAACTGCTTGGGGTTGACGAAGATCGATGCCACCACGTGATCGGCTTCAGCCCGTGCGCGGCGCACCAGCGTGAGATGGCCTTCGTGCAGTGCGCCCATCGTCGGCACCAGGGCAATCGTCGGGCCATTGACCCGCAACTGTGCCAAAGCGGTTCTCAACATTTGCAGCGTCTTGACCGTTTGCACCGCTACGCCTCCAAGGATACACCCGAAGCTGTGCCCTAGCGGCGCTTGCTGTCCTTTTTCAAGCCGCTCTCCCAAGCGACCCGCCCGAGATAACTGCCATGCCGTCCGCCCCGCCTGACCAAACTGTGACGGCCCCCCGTCCCCTGCGCAAGGGGCAGGCGCACCGTATTGTCTTCGCCAACGAGAAGGGTGGCACCGGAAAATCGACCACCGCTGTCCATGTTGCGGTGGCGCTGTCCTATCTCGGTGCAAGGGTGGCTTCGATCGATCTCGATCCCCGGCAGCGCACCATGCATCGCTATATCGAAAACCGGCTGGCTACGCTGGAAAAGCGCGGTCTGACCTTGCCGACCCCCGCGTGCGAAGTGTTCCGCGGGAATGGCACCGGCGATTTGATGGCGATGATCCGGCGGCTCGAAGCGGCCTGTGATTTCCTCGTCATCGACAATCCCGGGCGTGACGATCCCTATGCACGCATCGCCGTGGAGCACGCCGACACGCTGGTCACGCCGATGAATGACAGCTTCGTCGATTTCGACCTCATTGGCCAGGTCGATGCCGAGACCTTCAAGGTCAAGAAGCTGTCCTTCTTCGCCGAGCTGATCTGGGAATCGCGCATGAAGCGCAGCCGCATGACGATTGAGCAGCAGCGCCCCGAGATGGACTGGATCGTGGTCAGGAACCGCACCGGCCATGTGGAGGCACGCAATCAGGCGCGCTTGCACAAGGCGCTGAACGAGATGGCCAAACGGGTCGGCTTTCGGGTGACGCAGGGTCTGAGCGAGCGCGTGATCTACCGCGAGCTGTTCCCCTCGGGCCTGACCCTGCTCGACAAGGGGCATCTCGGCGAACTCGGCACCAGCCATCTCGTCGCGCGGCAGGAATTGCGGGCGCTGGTCAAGGCGCTGGCGCTGCCCGCATTCAGCCGCGAGCAGGGCGACCTGGAAGTGGCCTGAGCCGATGCTGCGCGCACTGGTCCTGGTTGCGGCAATCTGCCTTGTCTGCCGCTGGGCGTTCGGCAAGTGGCCATGGGACTTCCTGCGGTCCCAATCGACCCGCACCAACGCGATCATGCGCGCCCGCAAGCTGCTCGGAGTTGAAAACGGGGCAGGGCGCGAGGACATCATTGCCGCGCACCGCCGCCTGACCGCTCTCGTGCATCCCGATCGTGGCGGAACCACCGCAGCGATGCAGGAGGCTAATGCGGCGCGAGACCTGTTGCTGGACGAGCTGCCTTCTGCGCGCAATCAGGCGGAGCCCTGACCACCGCCGTGCCGCATCACAGGTTTGACACAATCGCACGGCACCGGTTTGGCCGCGACATGGGTGGCTTGGCGGGGGAAGCCGGAAGATGATTCGCCGCGCGGATCATGCTCTGGCCGTTCTCGGAACAGCACTTGGCCTGCTAACCGCTGCATGACGCGGCAAGGAGTACCTTTCGATCATGCAACACAATTTCCACCCGACCGTGCTTCGCGAATATGATATTCGAGGGATCATCGGGCGGCCAGACAGTGGCAGTGGGTTATGACGGACGCGTCAGTTCGCCCATGCTCGAACAGGCCTTGGTCGAAGGGCTGACCGCGAGCGGATGTGACGTGGTGCGGATCGGCATGGGGGCGACCCCGATGCTCTATTATGCCGAAGCCTCAAGCGAGAACGTGG
>RDXA01000012.1 GCA_004292705.1 Sphingomonadales bacterium
GCTTCCTCCGTCTCTGGTGTGACAGGAAGGCTGCCCGTGTTTGCCGCCTTCGCGAGCTGGTTCACATTGTTCGCCAATCGCGATTGTCCGAGCATCGCGAGAAGCTGCGCAAGCGCGCGATGATCCTTCACCGGAAACTTACCCCGACGACGCGGCGCGATCCAATCGGGATCAAGAAGACGTGAGCGGATATATCCGCCAAGCGACATGCCAGCAGCATCCGCTTCGATCTTCGCGCGCTCTTCGAATGTGAGGCGCAGCGAGAAGGGAGGTGGACGACGGCTACCCATGTCCGACCTCCATTCCATCATCATCCGCATGACGCTTCTTCGGTCCGCGATATGTTGGACGCTGTGGACGCCGCGCCGAAAGATCGATTCCGACCACGTTCGGATCGAGCGGAACCGTGCCGCCATTCGATGATGAATCATCATCGCCAACAGCGTGATTGCTATTGGCGGCGGGCAGGATTCCGGCGATTGATGTTTGGCTTAAAGCGTGGTTCCACTGCGCTAGCGTATCGAAGAGGAGTTTCGAACTTTCTCCTCCTAGGTGCGCCATGGGGTTGGGGCTTTGGGGCCCTTGAGCTGTGCGGCGCTTGCGGCTTTATCTTTTCTGTTCACCGATGATCTGCGGGACCGGCCCTTGGCTGCGATTGACACGCGCCTTGTATCGGGGGGCGGTGAGGCGGTTTATTGTCGTTGTGCTACCAGCAGCGCTTGCATTACTGTCGCGGCAGAACCCGGGATCGCTTTGGCAGGGGCTGGGCGGCTATTCCATTGGGCAAGGGGGGTTATGAATACGCAGTTGCGAGCAGCACTGTATGTTGCTGCGCTGGTGATGGGCAGCGAGGTTACAGCGGCCCAACGTTTTGGCCAGGACGGACAGTTCGAAAGAGTCCAATGCTCGCTTTACCGAGATGGTATACTTTATGTTACCGAAGTGATGGCGTTCAGCGACCAAAAAGAATACGAAGATGTTTCTACCCAATTTCAAGAAAGTCTCGAAAAACATCGGGGATCTGGAGGACCGCGCCCGCAGTGTCTTTTTGTAGACAACGCTCGTGACGTAAAAACTGTAGGTTCCTCATATTCAGTTACATATGAAACCGTACAAGTCCGATCAATAGATGAGCTGGACCGCAACTGGCGCTCTTCCTCCCCCGCAGCCGACACCAAAACCCTCGAACTTTATTTCAAGGGCGCTACCCAGACCTCTGGCTATGTAAGGGCCTACATCGATCTCCGCTATCGCTTCATCGTCTGTGCCGGGGAAGTGCAGGTGGCCTATTCGCTTGATCGCAAATCCTTGCGATCGCGAGGTCCCTATCTTGTCGTCAGTCAGGCCGCCCCCGAGAATATCCTCAACCCGCCGCTTCCCGATGCGCCGATGACAGTGGATCTCAATGCGACCGTCAGGCTGGGCAGCGGTTCTCGGGATATCGCTGTATTCGAGTTTCGCGATGCCATCGCCGGGGAATCGCTGGGCATGGGGTGCTTCGATGGCCAGACCCGCAAAGTCGGCACCGTCAAGGAACTGTTCGGCGCGAACGCGACACCCTCTCAGGTGAAATTCTATCTCGACCAGATGAGGCTTACTGCCAAAACGCTGCCAATGGTTCTGACCAACCCCGCCTTGCGTTCGCCCGCCTCCATCGAGATCGCCGAACGTGAACGGAAAGCCAAGGCCGAAGCCGAAGCGCTCGCCGCGCAGCGCGCCGCCGAAGAGAAGCGCATGTTTGCAGAAACGCGCAGGCAATTGGCGATAACTGATGCGCGGAATGCCGAACATGCTCGAAAGGTCAAGGAGGCCGCCGCTGCCAAGGCGGCCTATGACGAGGCCATGCGCAAGAATGCCCAGGAACGGGCCGCCTATGAAGCCGCCGCCGCGAAACATCGCGCCGACATGGAGGCCTATCGGCAGAAATATCCAGACAATCCGTAAGGCCGCATCACGCGACTTTGGGCGGCTGGAGCCCATGTGACTTGAGGGTTGGCAGACCGGCGGAGACTCGATGCGGGGTCCCGCCGCTCGCGCCCGGCAGTGCCGCGCCTCGGGGGTCGTGCGGGCAGACGTGATCACGGGCGTTCCCTTGAAAAGGCCCTGATGAACTGTATGTCAGTCCTGTACTGTGGTACGGTTTTGAGGGCATTCCATGAAAATCGGTGATCTGGCGCGTGCGGGCGGTGTTTCGGTCGAGACGATCCGCTTCTACCAGCGCCGCGGACTGCTTGCGGAGCCGCCGCGCGGGGCGGGGGCGCGGCGCTATTCGCAGGACGATCTGGAACGCCTGCGGTCGATTCGCGCAGCGCAGACCGCGGGCTTCACGCTGGAGGAGATTGCCACGCTGCTGGGGCTCGATCACGACGACCGTGCCGCCGCGCGGGCGCTGGCCGAGGCGCGCATCGCCGCGATCGACGAGAAGATCGCGACGCTGCGGACAATGCGGGCCGCGCTCAAGGATCTCGCCGCGGATTGCGCGCGGGGCGGGGACGGGCCGTGCCCGATCCTCGGGGCGTTCAGCATCCCGCCCAAGCCCAACCGCGCCAACAACCAGACCCGCGCGCGCCGCGCATAGGGCAGCATGACCATGTCCAGACTTTCCCGCCGCGGTTTTGTCGGTTCCGCAGGCGCTGCGGTCGGCCTCGCCGCCCTGCCCGCCTGGGCGCAGGGGCACTCCATGCACCGCATGAAGGGCGGTGCGCCGATCCGTGTGGGCTTCGACGCAGTGTCGGGCACGGTGATCGATCTCGCCGTCGGCCACGGCCCCCGCGTGGTACAGGGGCGCAAGGGGCATGGCATCGCGGTCAACGGCTCGGTTCCCGGGCCGCTGATCCGCTTGCGCGAAGGCCAGAATGTCCGCCTCAACGTCACCAACCAGCTTGACGAGGACACCTCGATCCACTGGCACGGGCTGCTGCTGCCGTTCCACATGGACGGGGTGCCGGGGATCAGCTTTCCGGGCATCAAGCCGGGGCAGACTTTCAGTTACGAATTCCCGATCCGCCAGTCGGGCACCTACTGGTATCACAGCCATTCCGGCCTTCAGGAACAGCAGGGGCATTATGGCCCGCTGATCATTGATCCGGCAGGTGACGAGCCCGTGCCATATGATCGCGATTACATCCTGCTGCTGAGCGAGTTCACCCCGCTCGATCCGCATTTCATCATGGACCGGCTGAGGAAGGGCGAGGGCTATTTCAACTACCAGCAGACCAGC
>RDXA01000013.1 GCA_004292705.1 Sphingomonadales bacterium
TCAAATGTTTCACGTGAAACACTCTGCCATAGAGCAACGCGCCCTGCACCCCCGGTAATTGCGTTCAATGTCGCGCAGAGCAAAAAAGTGGCTATAGCTGCACGCCATGATCCGGCTCTTGCGCGTCCTTGCCCTGCTCCTGGCCCTGCTTGCCGCCCCCTTGCATTCCGATCCCGGCGATGTCGAGGCGGCGGCGCGCGGCGTGGTGCGGGTGGTGCTGATTGGCAGCGAGGACGGCCAGCCCGTCCCCGTTTCGCACGGCACCGGCTTTGCGGTCTCGTCGACGCGGATCGTCACCAATGCCCATGTGGTGAGCGAAGCGACGCAGGACGATACGCTGCGGATCGGCATCGTGCCGGCCGAGGGTGAAGGCGGTGCATTTGCGCGGGTGATCGCCCTGTCCCCGCGCAATGATCTGGCCTTGCTGGAGATAGCCAAGGGGAGCCTGCGTCTGCCACCGCTGGCGCTGGCCGGCAGTGCGGGCGGAAACCTGAGCGAAGTGGCAGCGGTCGGCTATCCGATGAATGTCGATCTGGCGCAGGGTCTTGATATGGCCGATATTTTCCGCGCCCAGCCGCCGGTCAAGTCGCGCGGCTTCCTGTCGGGTGAGCGGCCGTCGCGGCAGTTTGACACGATCCTCCACACCGCGCCGATCGCGCGCGGCAATTCGGGCGGGCCGCTGCTCGATCCCTGCGGCCGGGTGATCGGAGTCAATTCATTCAGCGCGGATTCGAGCAGTGGCGATGCCGAGTTCTATTTCGCTGTGTCCTTGCGCGAATTGCTGCCCTTCCTGCGCAGCAATGGGGTGGAGCCTGTCACAAACACCCTGCCCTGTCGCTCGATCGACGAACTCAATGCCGAGGAACGCCAACGGCTTGAAGCCGAGCAGTCACAGGCACGCGCGTCGCTGGCGGACCGGGCCGAGACCCTGCGCGAGGTGCGTGACAAGGCCCGTCTCACGGCGCAGATGGAAGTGCTGGAAGCGCGGGAAAACCGCATGGTGCTGGCGCTGATGACGCTGCTGGCGGCCATAGGTGCAGGCTATGCCGCGTTCGTGTGGCGCGGTGACGAGACGCGTCGCACCCATGTCCGGATCGCAGCCGCCGGATCGGCCGCCGCGCTGGCTATCGCAGTGCTGGTGTGGATCTCTCGCCCCGGCCTTGCCGAGATCGAAGACCGGGTCGCCGCTGCGCTCGCCAAGGCCGAAGGGGGAGAGATCGCGGGCAAGGCTGATGCGACCACCGAAGCCGCCGAAGGCGCGCTGATCTGCACGCTGGTGCCCAACCGCAGCCGCGTTTCCTCGGCGCGGACTGATGATGTCGCGTTCGACTGGTCGGCGGATGGCTGCGTCAACGGTCGCACGCAATATGGCCTCGGGCAAGGCGGCGAATGGAGCCGGGTGTTCGCTGCGCAGGACGATGCGGCGGTGGCGGTCAATACCTATGATCCCGCAACCCGCACCTTGCGCACCGACCGCTATTTGTTGGGACAGAACGCCCTTGCCGCCGCGCGCGAGGCCCGCGCAGCCTACACGCCGCCTGCCTGCGGCGTCAGCGATGCCGCGCGCACTCTGGGCGAACAGCAATCGGCTTTGATCGCAGGACTGCCGGATCGGCCGAACGAACGGCTGGTCTACAGCTGCACCGCGAAGGCGGCCGTGCGATGAGCCGCAAGGGCTGGGCGGCGCTGATCGCGGGGGCGATCATCCTGTTGTTTGCCGGGCGGATGGTGTTTCGCTATCTCGACTGGCAGGCCTCGCAATCCGCGCGCGACGAGGCAGGTGCAGCCGTGCCCTGACCGCGCGCCAATTCGCACTTGCACAATTCCCCAGCCTCGCGGCTTGCAGGAACGGGAATCAATTGCTAGGCGCGCGCCAACCTTGCGGGCAGCCCTTGTGCTGGCCCTTACGCCAAGGCTCAAGCAAGACCCCTTTACGAGTTTTCCGAGAGGACGAGACGCGCGTGGATATTTCCGCCGGTATCAAGGCTAGCCTAGCTGGACGCTATGCCTCGGCCCTGTTCGATCTGGCTGCCGAGAATGGCAAAGTGACCGCGGTCGAGAAAGATCTCGACACGCTGGGTGCAGCACTGCGCGATTCGGGCGATCTGGCTGCGCTGACCACCAACCCCGAGCTTGCCCGCGATGTGCAGGGCAAGGCGATGGCCGCCGTAGCGAAGAAGCTGAAGCTTTCGGCCCTCACCACCAACTTCATCGGCGTGCTCTCCGCCAATCGCCGTCTGGCCAAGCTGCCCGCGATCATCAGCGCCTTCAAGGCGATTGCCGCTGCCCAGCGCGGCGAAGTGACCGCCACCGTGACCAGCGCGCACCCGCTATCGGACGATCAGCTCGCCAGCCTCAAGACCAAGCTGACGGCGCGCGAAGGGCGCACTGTTATGCTCACCGCCTCGGTCGATCCCGACCTTTTGGGCGGCCTCGTCGTCACCATCGGATCGCAGCGCATCGATGCCTCGATCCGCACCCGTCTCAACTCGCTTGCCAAAGCCATGCAGGCCTAAAGGACTGAACCATGCAAATCCGCGCCGCAGAAATCTCCAAGGTCATCAAGGACCAGATCGCCAATTTCGGCACCGAGGCCGAAGTCAGCGAAACCGGCACCGTGCTGTCGGTGGGTGACGGGATCGCTCGCATCCACGGTCTCGATCAAGTGCAGGCCGGCGAGATGGTGGAATTCGCCAATGGCGTGCAGGGCATGGCCCTCAACCTCGAAGCCGACAATGTCGGCGTCGTGATCTTCGGTTCGGACAGCGAGATCAAGGAAGGCGATGTCGTCAAGCGCACCGGCACCATCGTGGACGTGCCGGTCGGCAAGGGCCTGCTCGGCCGCGTGGTCGACGCGCTCGGCAACCCGATCGACGGCAAGGGCCCGATCGTGGCTGAAAAGCGCAGCCGCGTCGAAGTGAAGGCGCCGGGCATCATCTCGCGTGAATCGGTTTCGGAGCCGGTACAGACCGGCCTCAAGGCGATTGACGCGCTGGTTCCCGTGGGCCGCGGTCAGCGCGAGCTGATCATCGGTGACCGTCAGACCGGCAAGACCGCTGTCGCGATCGACACCTTCATCAACCAGAAGGAAGCCAACGCGGGCGACGACGAAAAGAAGAAGCTTTACTGCGTCTATGTCGCGGTCGGCCAGAAGCGTTCGACCGTTGCCCAGTTCGTGAAGGTGCTCGAAGAGCGCGGCGC
>RDXA01000014.1 GCA_004292705.1 Sphingomonadales bacterium
TGGCGGACAGGGTGGGATTCGAACCCACGGTAGGCTTGCACCTACGGCGGTTTTCAAGACCGCTGCCTTAAACCACTCGGCCACCTGTCCGCTCTCGCGGTCGGCTAGCGTTGATTGTTGGGATTGTCACCATCCTTGAGGCGCTTTGCTGTGCGGACGTCTGGAAATGCCGCACAATGCCGACGGTTTGGGGAGGCGTGCATGCCGCTCCCGGTCGAAGCGACGCGTTAACGTGGTGACCCGCGCCGTTCGGTTGTTGGGAATTCACCCAAGGTGTGACATCCCTAGGCACATGATTCCCCGTATGCTCCCCGCCGCCGTGCTGGCGCTGGCCGCGCTCGCCGCTTTCGGCGCGCCACCGGTTTCCGCTCCCGTAGCGGCGCAGGTCAGCCGCGATGGTATCCCCTTCGATGCCTATCTTGAGCAGCTCAGGTCTCGTGCCCGGAGTGAGGGGGTGAGCGAAGCCACTCTTGCCCGGATGACCGCCGGGCTCACACCCAACCCGCGGGTGATCGCGCTCGACAACAATCAGCCCGGCAGCGCGACCACGCGGGGCTATCCGCCCATGTCGTCCTATATCGCCACCCATGTCGATGCCGCGCGGATCGGGAGCGGGCGATCAGTCTTCAGCCAGCATCGCGATCTGCTTGCCCGGATCGAGGAACAGTACGGCGTGCCGGGGTCGATCATCGTCGCGATTTTCGGGCACGAGACCAGTTATGGTCGTGTGAAGGGCGACTTCGATCTCGCCCGCAGCCTTGCCACGCTGGCGTGGGAAGGGCGGCGGCGGGAATTGTTCGCCGGCGAATTCGTCGCGCTGATGAAAATCGCCGAGCGCGGCTACCCGCGCGAGCAGTTGGTGGGGAGCTATGCCGGGGCCTTCGGCAATCCGCAGTTCCTGCCCAGTGTCTATTTGCGGCTCGCCACCGATGGCGATGGCGATGGGCGCGCGGACATCGGCTCCAGCCGCGCGGACACCTTTGCCTCAATCGCCAATTATTTTCGTGATGCCGGTTGGCGGACCGGCCAGCCATGGGGTGTGCGTGCAGTGGTTCCGACGGGCTTCGATGCCGCGCTCTATCGCACCCGGCTCAGATCCCCCGTCTGCCCGCGTGTGCATGAACGTCTCAGCCGCTGGATGACCGTGGCTGAGTGGCGCGCGGTGGGCGTGGTGCCCCAGCGCGGACTTGCGGATGACGTCATGGTGTCGTTTTTCCAGCCCGACGGACCGGGCACTCCGGCATGGCTGCTGACCGGTAATTTCCGCGTGATCCTCGAGTATAACTGCTCAAGCTATTATGCACTGAGTGTCGGTTTGCTGGCCGATGAAATCGTGAACTGAAGCGGCCCGGTACCTCGCCAAGCGGGAAGGGGGCGGGTATAGCATCGGGCGTGATGTCCCCGAGATTCCTGCGCCTGCTGCCGGGCCCGCTTGCCGTGTTGATCTCTGCCCTCGCGTGTCCGGCGCACGCGCTGGTGCCCGATCCCGTTCAGGTGCTTCCTGCCGTACCTACCGCGGCCGAGGCACCGGTTGCGCTGCTGGTTGATCTGGGCAGCGGACAGGTGCTTCACGCACGCAACCCGGACCGACGCTTCATGCCTGCGTCTGTCACCAAGGTGATGACCCTCTATCTCGCGTTCGAGTTGATCGCAGCGGGCAAGCTCGATCCGGCGCAGGTCTTCGTGATGAGCCCGGCCGTGGCGCGCGATTGGCGGCGCAAGGGTTCGACCATGTTCCTTGACGCAGGCGAGCAGGTGCGGGTCGATGATCTGTTGCTGGGGATTGCGAATGTCTCGGCCAATGATGGCGCGGCGGTGCTGGCCGAAGGGCAGGCGGGTTCGATCGCATCGTGGACCACGGCTATGAACCGCACTGCGCTGGGTCTTGGAATGACCGGCAGTCATTTTGCAAGCCCCAATGGCTGGCCCGACGAAGGTCGCACCTTCACCACCGCAAGCGATCTGGTTGCGCTCGCCGGGGCGATGATCAAGCGCCACCCGGACAAGTTCGGTTACTACATCGGGCGCTCGGGACTTGACTACAAGGGCATCGCGCAGGTCAATCATGACCCGATGATCGGGCGGGTGCCGGGGGCTGACGGGATCAAGACCGGGTTTACCAACGAAGCGGGTTTCTCTTACCTCGGCACGGCGCGGCGCGAGGGCCAACGGTTGGTGATGGTGCTGGCGGGCGTGGACAACGGGCGGCTGCGGGCGCGGCTGGCCAAGGCCTATGTGGAATGGGGCTTCAGCGCCTTCGACCGGCGGCAATTGTTCGCAAACGGCGCGACAGTGGGCGAGGCGCGGGTTCAGGATGGCGATGCGCGCAGCCTGAGCCTGAAGGCCGCAGGCCCAGTTGCAATCAATCTGCCACGCGGCACCAGCGCCGCGCTCACCGCCACGATCCGCTACGAAGGCCCTCTGCGCGCGCCGATCGCTGCCGGGCAGGAGGTTGCGGTGCTGGAGATTAGCGCCCGGGGCGTGGCACCTGCTCGTATCCCGCTTTATGCGGCAGTGACTGTCGGCACAGCGGGCCCGCTGGACAGGATCGTCAATGGCTTGACAGGGCTGTTCTCGTGAGTGGTGCGCAAGGCCGCTTTATCGCCTTCGAGGGCGGCGAGGGGGCGGGCAAGTCCACCCAGGCGCGCTTGCTGGCCGCAGCCTTGCGCGCGCGTGGCCTGACGGTCGTCGTCACCCGTGAACCTGGCGGTACGCCAGGGGCCGAGGCGATCCGCAATCTGCTGCTTTCTCCGCCCGGGGAAGGCTGGCCACCAAAGGCAGAAGCCCTGCTGTTCGCTGCCGCCAGGGCAGATCATGTCTCCCACCTGATCCGCCCCGCACTTGCGCGCGGCGACTGGGTGATTTGCGACCGTTTCGTTGATTCGAGCCGCGCTTATCAAGGCGCTGCCGGCGGGCTGGGCGACGCTGCGATCACCGCGCTCCATGACTTCGGCAGCGACGGATTGCGCCCTGACCGGGTGATCCTGCTCGAGGCCGACGAGGTCTCGCTGGCAACCAGGCTCTCTGCGCGTGGCGAAGCGGTTGACGCGATCGAAGGGCGTCCGGTGTCCTATCACCGCGCTGTGGCGCAGGCATTCTGGGCTCTGGCCGCATCCGACCCCGCTGGCTTTGCCCGGATCGATGCGATTGGGACGCCGGACGAGGTTCACGCCCGCATCCTTGCGGC
>RDXA01000015.1 GCA_004292705.1 Sphingomonadales bacterium
ATGAAGTCCTATCAGCTGATCGTCGGCAACAAGGTCGACATCACGCTCAAGGCGCGGATGGTGCCGCGCTAGTCGCCATCACCTTCGTCATCCAGATCGCGCGCCACTTTGGGATCACGCAACAGCGCCTCGATCCGGTCGGCCTCGGCAAAGCTTTCGTCCTTGCGGAACTTGAGCTTGGGGGCGAATTTCAGGCCAAGCCGCTGGGCGACCTCGCGCTGGAGGAAGGCGGTGTTCTGGCGCAGCGCGTGCACCACCTCGTCCTCCCCTGCGCCGAGCAGCGGTTTGATATAGGCCGTCGCGTGGCGCAGATCAGGGGTCATGCGCACCTCGGTGACCGAGATGTGCGAGGCGCTCACGACATCATCATGCACCTCGCCGCGCGCGAGCAGCTCCGAGAGGATATGCCGCACCCGTTCGCCCACCTTGAGGACGCGCACCGATTGCTGCTCGGCAGTGAAAGGGGCTTTCGCCATCAGCCTTCCATCCCCGTGCTTGTGGGCGTCGGGCGCGGGGTGGGGATCGCAGTGGAGGTGGCGCGGGCGTAGATCGTGCCGTCTTCCGCCAGCAATTCGCCTTCGAGAAAGATCACCCGCCGACCGGCCTTGACCACCCGGCCCTTGCCAATGATTGTCGCACCCTCGGGGATCAAACGGATCAGGCTCATCGACAGTTCGAGATTGAGCGGCGCCATCTCGCCCCCGGTGGCGGCGACATAGGCATAGCCCATCACATCATCGAGATAGCCCGCCACCAAGCCCCCCTGCACGCCCCCGCGCCAGGTGGTCATCTCGCGCTTCACATGGAAGCGCATCGTGACGCTCTGGGTCGCCTCGTCAAACTTGACGAACTGCGAGCCGAGCAGCGCCGTGTGCGGCGACTGCCCGGCATCGTCTGGGTAGTGCATTGCTTCGCTCATTCCGCTCCCTTCGCCCCTCCCGTCTGCGGGAGGGGAGCGAGACTTGGCGGCTCGCCGCCTCGTCGCAGCGGGGTGGGAAACCGGCGCGCAATGCACAGCCCCACCCCCAACCCCTCCCGCAAGCGGGAGGGGAGGTTATCACAGCGTCCGCTCACGCTCCTCGACCGAGAAGACTTCGAGGTTGTCGCCCGGCTTGATGTCGTTGGTATCTTCCAGCACCACGCCGCATTCGAGACCTGCGCGCACTTCGTCGACATCGTCCTTGAAGCGCCGCAGCGAATGGATCTTGGTGGCCGAGACGATGACGTCTTGACGGGTGAGACGCGCGAACAGACCCTTGCGGATTGCGCCTTCCAGAACCAGCAGACCGGCCGCCTTATCCTTCTTGCCCGCCGGGAAGACCTGCTTGACCTCGGCGCGGCCGACAACGGTTTCGATCCGCTCCGGCCCGAGCTCGCCCGCCATCTCCTTGGCGATCTCGTCGGTGAGGTGATAGATGACATCGTAATACATCATCCGCACCCCGTCGCGCTTCACCAGATCGCGCGCCTTGGCATTGGGACGCACGTTGAAGCCGATGATCGGCGCCTTGGATGCGCCCGCCAGCAGCACGTCGCTCTCGGTGATCGCGCCCACGCCTGCGTTGAGCACGCGCACCTTGATCTCGTCGTTCGAGAGGTTGTGGAGCGCGTTGACGATCGCTTCGACCGAGCCCTGCACGTCCGCCTTCACCACCACCGGGAATTCGATGACGTTGGAAGCGAGGTTGTTGAACATCGTGTCGAAGTTGGTCGGAGCCAATGCCGTGCGCTTTTCGGTCGCCAGTTCCTGACGATACTTGGCGACCTCGCGGGCGCGCTGTTCGTTCTCGACCACGGTGAGGTTGTCACCGGCGGACGGCACGCCGCCAAGGCCGAGCACTTCGACCGGCATCGAAGGGCCGGCTTCCTTGAGCTGCTGCCCCTTGTCGTCGACGATCGCGCGCACCTTGCCGCTTTGCGTGCCGACCACGAAGGTATCGCCGCGCTTCAGCGTGCCGCGGGTGACGAGCACGGTCGCAACCGGACCCCGGCCCTTGTCGAGCTGGGCTTCGATCACGGTCGCCTCGGCATCGCGGTCAGGCCGTGCGCGCAGTTCGAGCAGTTCGGCCTGGAGGCCGATGGCTTCGATCAGCTTGTCGAGCCCCGCGCCGGTCTTGGCCGAAACTTCGACGTCCTGCACTTCGCCAGACATGGCTTCGACCACGATTTCGTGTTCGAGCAGGCGCTCGCGGATCTTCTGCGGGTTGAACTCCGGCTTGTCCGACTTGGTGATCGCCACGATCATCGGCACGCCTGCGGCCTTGGTGTGATTGATCGCCTCGATCGTCTGCGGCATCAGCCCGTCGTCGCCTGCGACCACCAGAATGACGATGTCGGTGACATTCGCCCCGCGCATCCGCATTTCGGTGAAGGCCGCGTGGCCCGGCGTGTCGAGGAAGGTGATCTTCTGCTTGTCCTTGGTGGTGATCTGGTAGGCGCCGATGTGCTGGGTGATCCCCCCAGCCTCGCCCTTCACCACATCCGTCCCGCGCAGGGCATCGAGCAGACTGGTCTTGCCATGGTCGACATGGCCCATGATCGTCACCACCGGCGGACGAACCACAAGCGTTTCTTCCGGATCGGTATCCTCGCTGGTGTCGATGTCGACATCGCTTGCGGAGACGCGGGTGATGTTGTGGCCGAATTCCTCGACCAGCAGCTCTGCCGTGTCCTGATCGATGGTCTGGTTGACTGTGACCATCATGCCCATGTTGAACAGGGCTTTCACGAGGTCGGCACCCTTTTCGGCCATCCGGTTGGCAAGTTCGCTGACGGTGATCGCCTCGGGCACCACCACATCGCGGACCTGCTTTTCGCGCGGCTTGGAGGGGCCGCCCTGCCCGCGACGTTCCTTCTCGCGGGCGCGCTTCAGCGCGGCGAGGCTCCGGGCGCGGCGGCCTTCGTCCTCGTTGAGCGCGCGCGTGACGGTCAGCTTGCCCGAACGGCGGTTATCCTTGCCTTCGTCGCTCGGCGCGGCGCGCTTTTCGTCCTTCTTTTTTGCCTTGATCTCGGCGGGCCGCTTGGGCTCGGGACGCTCCACGGGCGTGAAGCGGCGCGCTGCGGGGACGGCTTCCTCCTTGGCGGAGGGGACGGCTGCAGCTTCGACTGAGGGAGCCTCGGGCGCAGGCGCGTCTTCGGCCACCGGCGCAGGGCTGGCGGCTTCCGTGCGGCTCTGTTCCGGCGCGCTGACGGGCTTCATCATCGCGCTTGCGCGCTTCTTCGGCCATCCGCAGCCGTTCTTCCTCGGCCTCGAGCTGGAGCCGCTTCACGCGCTCCTGCGGGGTCTCACCCGCCGGAGCCGGACGGGTGGGGCGCGGAGCCGGGGTCGGGGTCGGCGCGGGTGCGGCCACGACCGGTTCGGGCGCGGGCGGCGGCGGCGGCGGAGCGGCCGCTTCGCCGGGCTTGCCGAGCACGCGGCGGCGCTTCACCTCGACCACCACCTTGTTGGTGCGGCCGTGGCTGAAGGTCTGCTTGACCTCGCCCGCATCGACCGACCGTTTGAGGCCAAGGGGCTTGCGGGTGCGCTGGTTGTCGTCGTCGCTCATGTTTGCTCGTCAATCCTTCACGTATTCATCACATATAGCCGACCCACCTTGCGGCAGATCGGCATGGCCGGAAAACTCCCGGCCCCTATCATTGCTTGTGCTCGCCCTGTCGCCGGCCACGTAATGGGCCAGCCGGGAAACCGCCTGGATCACGCGATTGGCCGCGCGCATGTCGCCGGGATGGCCCGCGACGCCCAGATGAACCACATTGTCGCGGCCCAATGCCACAGACAGCGCGGTGCGGTCCAGAGGCAAGACCTGACCGCGCATCCCCGATCCTTCGGCCTCGTTGCCAACGCGCCAGGCCTGATCAAGCTTGCGTCGCCCGTCCTCGCTGCTGTCGGCAGCGTGGAGCAGCGCGGCGATCCGACCGCTGCGCGCCTGTTCCTCGATCCGCGCCGATCCGAGCACGATATGCCCTGATCGCAGCTCCAGCCCCAGCCGGTCACCGAGGTGACGCGCCAGCGCCGCCTCGGCCCGTTCGGGCAGATCATCAGGAATGGTGAGTGGCGCGCCCTTGAAAGCACGCATCAGCGCCCTCCGGAGATGGCCGTCGGCGAGCGCTGTTTCGAGTTCGGCTCGGGTAACCCCGATCCACGCACCGCGCCCCGGTGCCTTGGCCCCGGCATCGGGCAGCACCAGCCCCTCGGGCGAGATCGCCAGACGCAACAGGTCATCCCGCGCCGAGTTCGCCCCGGTGAGGATACAGCGCCGCTCGCTCCCCGCCATGGCAGGGAGGTCAGGCCCGTCGATGTCGGACGTCAGGCGCTCATTGGGTGGAGTCCGCATGGGCGGCCTCCTCGGTCGGTTCATCTTCGAACCAGTGTGCGCGGGCAGCCATGATGATCTCGTTGCCTTGCTCTTCGCTGAGGCCGTATTCGCCGAGCACACCGCCCTTGTCGGTTTCGCGCTGCGGACGGCGCTGCGGCGGGCCATCGGTGTTGTTCCGGCGGCGCGGCGCTTCGCGCTTCTTGGCGATCAGTTCATCCGTTGCCAGATCGGCCAGATCGTCGAGGGTCTTGATCCCCGCCTTGCCGAGCGTGACCAGCATCGCTTCGGAAAGGTGCGGGATTTCGGCGAGGGCATCTTCCACGCCAAGGCCGCGGCGAACTTCGCGGTGCCCGGCTTCCTGCCGTTCGAGGGCTTCCAAGGCGCGGCTCTGGAGTTCCTCGGCGAGTTCATCATCGAAGCCTTCGATGCTCGCGAGTTCGGCGATTTCGACGTAAGCCACTTCTTCCAGCTCGGCGAAGCCTTCGGCCACCAGCAGCTGCGAGAGGGTTTCGTCGACGTCGAGTTCTTCCTCGAACATCTTCGAACGCTCGGCGAATTCCTTCGAGCGCTTTTCCGAGGCTTCTTCCTCGGTCATGATGTCGATCTGGTGGCCGGTGAGCTGGCTCGCCAGACGCACGTTCTGGCCACGGCGGCCAATCGCCAGCGACAGCTGATCGTCCGGCACCACCACTTCGATGCGGCCATCATCCTCGTCGAGCACGACGCGGCTGACAGTGGCAGGCTGGAGCGCGTTCACCACGAAGGTCGCGGTGTCCTCGCTCCATGGGATGATGTCGATCTTCTCGCCCTGCAGTTCCTGCACGACGGCCTGCACGCGGCTGCCCTTCATGCCGACGCAGGCGCCGACCGGGTCGATGCTGGAATCGCGGCTGATCACGCCGATCTTGGCGCGGCTGCCCGGGTCACGGGCGGCGGCCTTGATCTCGATGATGTTGTCGTAGATTTCGGGCACTTCCTGCGCGAACAGCTTCTTCATGAAGTCGGGATGCGCGCGGCTGAGGAAGATCTGCGGCCCGCGGTTGTTGCGTTCCACCTTGGTGATGAGCGCGCGCACGCGCTCGCCCACGCGGGCGGCTTCGCGCGGGATTTGCTGGTCGCGGCGGATCACGCCCTCGGCGCGGCCGAG
>RDXA01000016.1 GCA_004292705.1 Sphingomonadales bacterium
CCAATCCGCGCAATGCCGCCGCCGGAAGCCTGCGCCAGAAGGATGCGAGCGTCACCGCCAAGCGTCCCTTGCGCTTCTGGGCGCATGGCTGGGGCGCGGTGTCGGAGCTTCCGGGCAGCACCCAGAGCGAAGTTGTGGCGAACCTCAAGACGTGGGGCTTTCCGGTCTCGCCGCTGTTCACCCACATCGAGGGCGGGGCCGACGAGTTGGTCGCGCATTTCGATGCCATCGGTCGGGCGCGGCCGTCCTTGCCCTATGATATCGACGGGGTGGTCTACAAACTCGACCGGCTCGATTGGCAGGAGCGTTTGGGCTTCGTTGCCAAGGCCCCGCGCTGGGCCTTGGCGCACAAGTTCCCGGCCGAGCGCGCCGAGACGGTGGTTCAGGGCATCGACATTCAGGTCGGGCGCACCGGCAAGCTGACCCCGGTGGGCCGCCTCGCTCCGGTGCTGGTCGGCGGGGTGACGGTGACCAATGTGACGCTCCACAACCGCGACGAAATTGCGCGGCTGGGCCTGCGGGTCGGCGACCGCGTGGTGATCCAGCGCGCGGGCGACGTGATCCCGCAGGTGGTCGAAAACCTCACCCGCGAGGAGGAGCGCACCGCCTTTCCGTTCCCCGATCACTGCCCCGAATGCGGGTCGGAGGCGGTGGCGGAAGAGGGCGAGGTCGATGTTCGCTGCACCGGCGGGCTGATCTGTCCCGCCCAGCGCACCCAGCGATTGGAGCATTTCGTCAGCCGCAAGGCGCTCGATATCGAAGGGCTGGGCGAGAAGACCATCGCGCAGTTCTTTGCCCTCGGCTGGCTGGGGAGCCCGGCCGATATCTTCCGCCTGCGTGCTCGGCGGAGCGCCATTCTGGAGCTGGAAGGTTGGCAGGAAAAGTCGGTCGACAACCTCCTCGCCGCGATCGAAGCCAAGCGCACCCCCGACGCCGCACGGCTGCTGTTCGCGTTAGGCATCCGCCATGTGGGCGAGGTCACCGCGCGCGATCTGATGAAGCACCTTCACGAGCTTCCGGCCTTGCGCCAGCTTGCCGAGCGAGCCCATGCCAGCGACGCCGAAGCCGCTTCCGAAATCACTGCCATTGACGGCATCGGCCCATCAGTGGTGGAAGCCTTGGGCGACTTTTTCCACGAGCCGCATAACGTGGCCGTGTGGGAAGACTTGCTCGGGGAAGTCACCCCCCCACGCTACGAAGTGCAGACCATCGCCAGTCGGGTCGCGGGCAAGACCGTGGTGTTCACCGGCAAGCTTGAGACCATGAGCCGCGACGAGGCGAAGGCGCAGGCCGAAAGATTGGGCGCAAAGGCCGCGGGCAGTGTCTCGGCCAAAACCGATCTGCTGGTGGCTGGCCCCGGGGCAGGATCGAAGCTGAAGAAGGCCGCCGAGCTTGGCATCGAGGTGGTCGATGAAGCGGGCTGGGCAGCGATTGTCGCCGAGGCTTTGGGCGGCTGATGGACCTGCTGGGCGAACTCCACCCCCAGGCCTTGCGTATCGCCGCCCTGCTGCGTGCACGCGGCGAGAAAGTTGCGGTGGCGGACGGGGCAACGGGCGGCCTGATCGCTGCCACGCTGCTGACCGTGCCCGGTGCGCTCGACTTTTTCACGGGCGGCGGGGTGGTCTATTCGTTCCGCGCCCGCGACGTGCTGTTCGCCCTGCCGCGCGAGGCCTACCAGGGTATGCGCGGGGCGAGCGAGGACTATGCGTTGCTGCAAGCCCGCGCGATCCGCGACAATTTTCATGCTGATTGGGGGCTGGCGGAAAGCGGCTCGGTCGGCGGATCGACGCATCCGTCGGGCGCGCCTGCAGGGCGCAGCGTCGCCGCGCTGGTGGGGCCGGACGCGGCGCACACCCGGTTGCACGAAACCGCCAGTGATGACCGCATCGCCAACATGGCCGCCTTCACCCGCAATGCGCTGGCCCTGCTGGAAAGCACCCTCGCGCAATAAATTTCACGCACCCTGTCGAATCCCGCTTGCCGCGCCCGTCTCCCTGTCAGAGCCTCGCCATTCCGGCGGGGCCGATGACGGAGACGAGCCATGCAATTCATGCTGATGATCAACGAGGATGAAAGCGCCTATGCCGGCCCGGAGGGCGCAGCCCTGCTGCAGGCGACGCTGGCGGGGCACATGAAGTTGGCCGAAGATCTGGTCGCCGCCGGGGTGCCGTTCTCGGGCGAGCGGCTGAAGCCTGCTGCCACCGCCACCACGGTACGGTTCGACCACGGCAACACCACGCTCCACGATGGCCCCTTTGCCGAAACCCACGAGGAACTCGGCGGGTTCTACATCATCGATGTCGCCAGCCTGGATGAGGCGATCCGCTGGGCGAAGGCCATTCCGGTGCCGAAGGGCGGGATCGAGGTGCGCCCGATCTGGCCGATGGGAGCCGAGGGCTGAGTCCGGCGCGGGCCCAGACGATCATGGCGGCGCGGCCCCGGGTGGTGGCCGCGCTTGCCGCCCAATGGCGCGATCTCGACGCGGCGGAGGACGCCTTTGCCGAGGCGGCCGCCGCCTGCCTTGCGCTGGTCGAGGCCCCGCGCGATGTCCCCGCCTGGCTGTTCGTAGCCGCGCGGCGTCGTGCGCTCGACGCGCTGCGCAAGCGGCAGGCGGCGGCGCGCACGGCGGATGCTCTGGCCGAGGTAAGCGACATGGCCGATATTCTGACCCTGCCTGAACCGATCCCCGATGAACGGTTGCGCCTGCTGTTCATCTGTTGCCATCCGGCGCTGGGCGTGGAGGTGCGTGCTCCGCTGGCGCTCAAGGTGATCTGCGGCCTGCCGGTGGCCGCGATTGCGCGGCTGTTCGTGGTCAGCGAAGCGGCGATGTTTCAGCGCATCACCCGCGCCAAGGCCAAGGTGCGCGAGGCGGGGATCGCATTCGAATTGCCCCCGCGCCGCGATTGGCCGGAACGGCTGGGCGCGGTGCTGCTCGCGCTCGAACTTGCGTTCACGGCCGCCTATGCCGATGCGGGCGGGGAACTGTCAGCCGCGCTCGAAGAGGATCTTGGCGCCGAGGTCGAGCGGCTGGTGCTGCTGGTCGCGGAGCTTTTGCCGGAGGAGCCCGAGGGGCTGGGGCTTGCCGCGCTGGTGCTGCTGGCGCGCTCGCGCAGCGGTGCGCGGCTGGA
>RDXA01000355.1 GCA_004292705.1 Sphingomonadales bacterium
GCGGCGATGCGCCAGCGGGTCCGACAGCCCCTCGACGCCCGCGATGCCGCGCGTGCCGGCCTTCGCCAGCGCCTCCCGGAAGGCGCGGCGGAAGGCGCAGGCGTGGGCGACCGTTTCCTCGGCCATATCGAGCGCTGCCGGGTGCTAATCCACCTGATCGACATCACCGGCACCGAGGATTCCGACCCCTCCGAAGCCATGCGCATCGTCGAGGAGGAACTCGCGGCCTATGGCGCGGGGCTGGAGGACAAGGCGCGGCTGGTGGTGCTGAACAAGCTTGATCTGGCCGACAACGAACTCGTGGAAGGGTTCCGCGCCGAACTCCTCGCCGCGGGCGCGGACAAGGTGTTTGCCGTTTCCGGCGCGACGGGCGCGGGGATTCCCGAACTGCTCGACGCGGTGCTCGGCTACCTGCCCGATCGTACCTCGACCGAGACCAAGGCAGTCGAAGTCGAGGACGAGGGCGACGCGCCCGATTGGTCGCCGCTCTGACGCAGCCATGCTGACAAGCCTCGCGGACATCACCGCCGCGCGGCGGATCGTGGTCAAGATCGGATCGGCGCTGCTGGTCGGCGGCGGCACCCCGCGCGAGGACTGGCTGACGCGCATGGCAAGCGATCTGGCGATGCTGCGGCGCGGGGGCGCACAGGTGATCGTGGTCAGCTCCGGCGCGATTGCGCTGGGTGCGGCGCGGCTGGGCCTTGCGAAAGGGGGCCGGGGCAGCCTCGCGGACGCGCAGGCTGCGGCTGCCGTGGGCCAGATTGCGCTCGCCGATCTGTGGTCGCGGGCGCTGGCAAGCGAGGGCATCACTGCGGCGCAGATGCTGCTGACCCTCGGCGATCTCGAAGACCGCCGTCGCTATCTCAACGCCTCGGCGACGCTGGACCGACTGCTCGAGGCGGGGGTAATCCCCGTCATCAACGAAAACGATTCTGTCGCAACGGAAGAAATCCGCTTTGGCGACAATGACCGCCTCGCCGCGCGCGTGGCGCAGGCCGCCAATGCCGATCTGGTGCTGCTGCTTTCGGACGTCGATGGTCTTTACGACCGCGACCCGCGTGAGGCCGGAGCCGCGCTGATCCCGGTGGTTGACGCCGTGACGCCAGAAGTGATGGCGATGGCGAGCGGGGCCTCGTCCTCCGGCCTTGGTTCGGGCGGGATGGTGTCGAAGCTGCAAGCCGGGCAGATCGCGACGCGCGCCGGAATTGCGCTCGCCATTCTCAACGGCACGCATGATGCGCCGATCACCCAAGCTTTGGCGGCGGGGACTGGAACGCTGTTCCTTCCTGTGCGCGCCGATTCCGCCCGCAAGGCATGGCTCGGTGGACGGCTTGCCCCGGCGGGCGAGCTGCGAGTGGACAAGGGTTGTGCGGAAGCCCTGAAGGGCGGGGCGAGCCTGCTGGCGGCGGGCGTGGTCGGCGTTTCGGGCATGTTCCGGCGCGGCGATCTTGTCAGTGTTGTCAGCATGAAGGGCGAGAGGCTGGCGCAGGGCCTTGCCGAGTATGATTCGGCCGAGGTGCAGCTCATCGCGGGCAAGCGCGCCGAGGATCAGGCTGAGCGGCTCGGCTATACCCCGCGCTCCTGCGTCATCCACCGCGATCATATGGTGCTGCTGTGAGCCTGCTGGCGATTACCGGAGCTACCGGGTTTGTCGGCAGCGCTGTTCTGAACGAAGCGCTGGCGCAGGGCCATCAGGTCCGCGCGCTCGCCCGCCGCGCGCAATCACCGCGCGCAGGCGTGGAGTGGGTGCGCGGTGACCTTGCGGATGAAACCGCGCTGGCCGCGCTGGTCGAAGGGGCCGATGCGGTGATCCATGTCGCGGGCCTCACCAACACCCCCGATCCGGCGGAATTCGAGACCGCCAACGTCACCGGCACCGTCAATGTGCTGGCCGCCATGAAGGACGCAGGCGTCAGGCGGCTGGTGTTCGTCTCCTCGCTCGCCGCGCGCCAGCCCGAATTGTCGCGCTATGGCGCGTCCAAGGCCAAGGCCGAGGCGCTGGTGGAGGCGTCAGGCCTCGACTGGACCACGGTGCGCCCGCCCGGTGTCTATGGCCCGCGCGATGTCGATTATCTGGAGATGTTCCGAACCGCGAAGTGGGGCTTCGTCCCTCTGCCGCCGGGCGGGGCGAGCTCGATCATCCATGCCGATGATCTGGCCAGATTGCTGGTGGTACTGGCGAGCGGCAACTCCGCGCCGACGCGCAAGAAGGTCTACGAGCCCGATGATGGCCGCGAGGGCGGGTGGAGCCACAAGGAACTCGCCGCCGCGATTGGCCGGGCGATGGACCGGGGCAAGGTCTTCGCCCCGCATCTCCCCCGCGCCGTGCTCGAAGCCGCCGCCGCCGCCGACCGCATCGCGCGCGGTGACAGTGCCAAGCTCACTGCCGACCGCGTGGGCTACATGTGCCACCCCAACTGGGTCGCCCGCTTCGACCGCAAGCCCCCCCCGGGCCTGTGGCAGCCGAAGATCAGCGGCGAGGAGGGGCTGAAGGCGACAGCCGAGTGGTATAAGCGCGAGGGTTGGGTCTAGACCGCCTGCGCTAGTTGGCGAGCCCCGCGATCAGCGAGGGCAGCATGCCCTTGAGGATCTCGACCTCGTCGACGACATAGGCGCGGATCTGGCGGCGGTCAGCATCGTCCGGGCAGTTGCCATAGTGGGCGCGCAGTTCGCGGATGAAGCCGGCCAGAGTTTCTTCGAGCAAGGGCACCGGGCCGCGCGGATGCAGCGGCAGCCCGAGCGCCGCCGCGCTCGCCGCGTCGATCGGCAGGAACAGCACGTTCCATTCGTCGAAGCACCGGTATTCCATCATTTCCTGCAGCCAGGTCCCGTCCGCATCGCGCACCCACAGCTCTTGGCCGATGATCGGCAAGGCCATGATCTCGACGGGGAACCCGTGTCTGGCGGCAAGCTCGGCCTTGAGAGCGAATTCGCGCTTGAGTGAGCGCAGGGCCGAAGCCTTGACCAGATTTGCGCGGTCCTCGGCCGTCTCGATAACGTTGGAGCGCATGTCGGGCGTATAGCCCATCTGATTGAGCAAAGCGGCGCGTTTGGGATCGTCCCACAATTCCTTCGAGAGCACCCGCGCGGTGCCGTCGCGGTCGAGTGGCTGGGGGCGATAGACCGGCTCAGCCGCAAGCGTGGCAACCGCCTTCTTACCGAAAATCTTGCGCATCATGATCTGGCCCCACTTCGCCAAAAAAGTCGATCGATGATTAGGCCGCACGGGTTAAGATTGCGTCAAGCTCTGCCTTGCCCCGCGCCGCGCCGTTTACAAAAACGGCTCCTCGCCCGGCTTGTGGATGCCGCATTCGGTCTTGTCCCAGCCCTTCCACCGGCCCGAGCGCGGGTCTTCGCCCGGCTTGACTGTGTGGGTGCAGGGTGAGCAGCCGATGGAAGGATAGCCTTGCGCGATCAGCGGGTGGCGAGGGAGGTCATGCTGGATGAAGTAACCCTCGATCTGGCTCGCGTCCCAATCGATCAGCGGGTTGATCTTGAGCCGCCCCTGCGCGTCCGAGGTATCCACTTCGAAGCGCGGCAGGTTGGCGCGGGTCGCGGCCTGGAAGGCCTTGCGACCCGTGAAGCTGGCATCGAAAGCGACAAGTGCCTTCTCCAGCGGCTTCACCTTGCGGATGTCGCAGCAGCCATCGGGATCGTAGGACCACCTGAGGCCGGTTTCGTCCTTCTTCGCAAGGTCTGCGGGGTCGGGGGGGAGCACCACCAGATTGAGGCTGAGGCGCTCCACCAGCGTATCGCGGTATGCCAGCGTCTCGGCGAAGTGCTTGCCGGTGTCGAGGAACAGCACCGGCACGGACGGATCGACCGAGGCCACCAGATGCAGCAGCACCGCGCTCTCCGCCCCGAAGCTGGAGACGATCGCGAGGTTGCCGGCCAGCTGGTCGCGGATCACGCTTTCCAGCATTTCCTGCGCGGAGCTGCCCCGGAACATGCGGTTGAGGCGCACCGCGTCATGCTCGGTGAAGCGGGGCGCCAGGTCGAGCGCGTCGCGGGTGCGGCCTTGGTTGTCGGCATTGGCGCGGGCTAAACCGAGTTCAGGCTTCATGGCGCGTCTCCGCGATGGTGCGGCGCGCATCGGCTGCGCGCTGGTAGACATCGGCCCACGTCGCGAAGGCGCGGCGCGCGTCTTCCTCGTCGAGGCGCTTGTCGGGGGCGAAGCTGTCGAACCCGCAGCGGCGCATGTGGCTGAGCTGGTCGATCAGCACATCGCCGACCGCGCGCAGCTCGCCCGTATAGCCCGCCTCGCGCAGGATGCGGGCTGCTGAATAGCCGCGACCATCGCCGAAGCTGGGGAAATTCACCTCGACCAGCGCCAACCGGTCAAGGAAGGGCAGCAGAAGCCGCGCGTCGTCGCCCGGCTCGATGCGGACGGCATTGGCGTTGGTCTGTTCCAGCGCGCAATCGACCGTGACGGTGCCGTGATCGACGGGTTCATCGTCGCGGAAGCGGAACTGCACTTCGTCGGGGGACGTGCCGAGGGGGGTGCTCATGACTCCCCTCCCGCCTGCGGGAGGGGCTGGGGGTGGGCACATGCAAGGCGGCGAGCGCGCAGGCCCACCCCGCTGCGACTATGCCGCTGCGCGGCGAAGTCTCGCTGCCCCTCCCGCAAGCGGGAGGGGGACTGAAGGACATTACCCATAAAGCGCCTCCTTGAACGGCTCCATGCCGATGCGGCGGTAGGTATCGAGGAAGCGCTCGCCCTCGGTGCGGCTGGCGAGATAGACGTCGGTGACCTTTTCGACTGCGTCGATCACGCCGTCCTCGTCGAAACCGGGGCCGGTGATCTTGGCGAGGCTGACGTCCTCGGCCTCGGAGCCGCCCAATGAGAGCTGGTAATTCTCAACCCCCTTCTTGTCGACGCCAAGGATGCCGATGTGGCCCGCGTGGTGGTGCCCGCAGGCGTTGATGCAGCCGGAAATCTTGAGCTTCAGCTCGCCGACGACTTCGGTGCGCCCCGTTTCGGCAAAACGCTCCGAAATGCGCTGGGCGAGCGGGATCGAGCGGGCGTTGGCGAGGCTGCAATAATCAAGGCCGGGGCAGGCGATGATGTCCTCGATCGTATCCATGTTGGGGCTGGCGAGCCCCGCCTCGGCCAGCGCGGCCCACAGCGCCGGGAGATCGGCGATGCGGACATGGGGCAGCAGCAGGTTCTGGGTGTGCATAACCCGCAGCTCGTCGAAGGAGTAATCGCGCGCGAGGCGGGCGACGAGGCGCATCTGCTCCGAAGTCGCATCGCCGGGGATGCCGCCGACGGGCTTGAGGCTGATCACGGCCGAGACATAGCCCGGCGCCTTGTGGGCATGGGTGTTGCGGCGCACCCATTGGCCGAACGCGCTGCCCTGACCGCCGTTCGCCCCGAGCACAGTCGAGAGGCTTTGTGTCTCGACTTCGCTCGACACGAACGGGGGATCGGCGAAATGGGCGGCAATCCGCGCCAGCTCATCACGCGGCGGTTCCACGCCCACGCTCAGCAGATGTGCGAATTCTTCCTCGACCTGGCGGATATACTCCGCCGCGCCCAACTCATGGACGAGGATCTTGATGCGCGCCTTGTACTTGTTGTCGCGGCGACCGTAGCGGTTGTAGACCCGCAGGCAGGCTTCGGCATAGGTGATCAACTGGTCGATGGGCACGAAGTCGCGGATCAGCGGGGCGATCATCGGGGTGCGGCCCATGCCGCCGCCTGCGTAGAATTGCGCGCCGACCTCGCCGTCACGCTTGACGATGCGCACGCCGATATCGTGCAGCCGCATCGCCGCGCGGTCCTTTTCGCTCGCAATGACAGCGATCTTGAACTTGCGCGGCAGGTAAGTGAACTCCGGGTGGAAGCTCGACCACTGGCGCATCAGCTCGGCGTAAGGGCGAGGGTCCACCACCTCGTCCACCGCCGCGCCCGCGAAGTGATCGGACGAGATATTGCGGATGCAATTGCCGCTGGTCTGGATCGCGTGCATCTCGACCGTCGCCAGGTCGGCGAGGGCATCCGCGCAGTCTTCCAGCTTGATCCAGTTGTACTGGATGTTCTGCCGCGTGGTGAAGTGGCCGTAGCCGCGATCATACTTGTCGGCGATGTCGGCCAGCATCTCCATCTGGCGCGCATTCAATGTGCCATAGGGGATCGCCACCCGCAGCATATAGGCGTGGAGCTGGAGGTAGAGCCCGTTCATCAGCCGCAGCGGCTTGAACTGGTCCTCGGTCAGCTTGCCTTCCAGACGGCGGCGGGCCTGATCGCGGAATTCCTCCACGCGGGCGTCGACCATGGCCTGATCATATTGGTCGTATTGATACATCTCAGATCACCCAGTCCCAGCCGGTCTTGTCGGCAGTCGGCACGGCGAGGTCGCGCCGCACGGTCGGGCCCAATGCGCGCACCCGGTCCTTGATATGGGCCGGGCGGACGTGCCCGGCGGCGTCGATGCTGGCGTCGATCACGTAGGGCACGTTGACCCGGCGGGTGGCGACTTCGCGGGCCATGATTTCTTCCGCGTCCGCGCCGACGTCGACGGCATCGTCAACGAAGAGCGACCAGCCGCTGCCGTTCCACCACACCACCGCGCCGCTGCGCAGATCATTGCCGGTGAGGATTTTCATCGCACGACCTCCCGAGCGAGCGCGGCCACAGCAATGTCTTCGCGCGCGGTCACTTCGCCGATGACGATGAGGGCGGGGCTTTGCACCGCCTCACGCTCCACCAGATCGGGCAGACCCGCCAGCAGCCCCCGCAGCACCCGCATTTCAGGGCGCGCGGCGTTCTCGATCACGGCCACGGGCACATCGGGGGTCAGGCCATCGGACATAAGCTTATCGGCAATCTGCACGGCCGTGGAGACGCCCATGTAGATCACCAATGTGCGACCCTTGCCCGCAAGGCCTGACCAGTTCTGTTCCGCCAGCCCCTTGCACTGCCCGGCGACGAAGCTGACGATGCTGGAAGCGTCACGGTGGGTGAGCGCGATCCCGCTCGCTGCCGCCGCGCCGTTAGCGGCCGAAATGCCGGGGACGACCTCGACCGGAACCCCCGCCGCGCGCGCGGCTTCGGCTTCCTCGCCGCCGCGTCCGAAGATGAAGGGATCGCCGCCCTTCAGCCGCACCACATCGCACCCCGCCAGCGCCTCGCGCACCAGAAGCGCGTTGATCGCCTCCTGCGGCAGGGTGTGACGCGCGCGCTGCTTGGCGACCGAGACCAGTCGGGCGTCAGGACGGGCGAGGCCCAGAATGTCGGGCCCGATCAGCCCGTCATGGACGATCACGCCCGCGCGCTCGATCAGGCGGACAGCGCGCAGGGTGAGAAGGTCCACCGGACCCGGCCCTGCGCCAACGAGATAGATGGTGCCAATCTGCTGCATGGCAGCCGACATGGGCGAGCGCGCCCGAGCGTTCCAGCGAGAATGGTTTGGTGGCGGCGTAGCTGAACTATACCCGCGCCAGCGCCTGCGCGAGATCGGCGATCAGATCGCCGGTATCCTCAAGCCCGATCGAGAGGCGGATCGCAGGGCTTCCGCCGGTGCCGGGCATGCAGCTGCGATAGTCCTCGGGCCGGATCGGCAGGGCGAGGCTTTCGAACCCGCCCCATGAGTAACCGATGCCGAACAGGTCGAGCGCGTCCGCGACGCGGGCCGAAGCCTGCGGATCATCACTCGCCAGCACGAACGCAAACAGTCCGCAGCCGCCGGTGAAATCTCTGGACCAGAGCGCGTGGCCGGGATCGGAGGGGAGCAGCGGGCACATCACCCGCGCCACCTGCGGCTGGGCCTCCAGCCACGCGGCAATCGCCAGCGCGCTTTTCGTCTGGGCTTCCAGCCTTATGCCCATTGTCCGCAGTCCGCGTGCGGCGAGCGCGGCATCATCGGGCGAGACCACCTGCCCCAACTCCTGCGCAGTGCGGCGCAGCGCAGCATACCAGCGCTTGCCCGCACTGGCTGAACCCATCATCAGATCGGAGTGCCCGCCGACATGCTTGGACAGGCTCATCATCACGATGTCGCAGCCATGTTCAAGCGCGGCGAAGCCGAGCGGGCTCGCCCAGGTGTTGTCGATCAGGCTGACCGCGCCGTGCTGGCGGGCCGTGGCGGCCAGAGCGGGCACGTCGCACATTTCGAAGGTCAGGCTGCCGGGAGCCTCCAGCCACACGGCTTGCGCACCTTCCTCGCAAAGCGCCGCGAAGGCATCGAGATCATGCGGATCAAAAAATGTGGTGTTCACCCCCATGCGCGCCAGCAGCCCCGTCGCCATGGAGCGGGTCGGATCATAGGCATTGTCGGCCATCAGCAGCCGGTCACCCGGCTTCAGAACCGCGAGCATACACCCCGCAATCGCTGCCACCCCGCTGGGATAGAGCACCGTGCCATAAGCACCGCTCTCGATCCGTGTCAGCGCCTCGGCCAGCGCCCATTGGGTCGGCGCGCCGCGGCGGCCATAAAAGAACTGCCCGTCGGCATTGGTGTGGCCCGCTGCCTGTCGATCGGCGTCCGAATCGTAAAGGTGGGTCGAGGCGCGCCACACCGGGGGGTTGACCACCGGCCCGGTCCACGCCTTGCGCCGCCCGCCGCGCACCAACCGGGTGGCGGGCTTGCGGTGAGCGTCGTCTCCGTCTGCGCTCATACCTCCGGGCCTCCGTGCTCAGGACCCTGGGCTTTCGGCGTATCGGGATCGGCGCCCCATTCGCTCCAGCTGCCGTCATAGAGCGCGGCGCTGTCCACTCCGATGAGGTGGAGCGCGAATAGCAGCACACTCGCCGTCACCCCGCTGCCGCAGGTGGCGGTGATCGGCGCGGCAAGGTCGATCCCGGCGGCGGCGAAGGCGGCGCGCAGGGCTGCGGGGGATTTGTAGGTGCCATCGGGATTCAGCACCTCGGTGAAGGGCAGGTTGAGCGCGCCGGGGATGCGGCCCATGGGCAGGCCATGCACCGGATCGGTGCCGGTGCCATAGACCCGGTCGGCGCTGCGCGCGTCGAGCACCTGTTCGGCGCGGGTATCGAGATTGGCGAGCATGTCGGCTTTGCTGCGCACCCGGGTGGGCGGAGCGAGGGCGGCGGAGGTGTCGGCAGGCGCGGGAGCGTCGGCGGTGGCGGATGCGCCCGCCTCCAGCGCCCGGCCCTCGGCGCGCCACTTGGCGAGCCCGCCGTCAAGGATCGCGACATTGCTGCGCCCCAGCGCCGTCAGCACGAACCACGCGCGCGCGGCAGTGCGGATCGCGCTGTCGTCATAAAGCACGATCGCCGCATCGGGCGCGACGCCGAGACTTGCCAGCCGCCCCGCGAGCTGCGCCGGGGTGGGCATGGCATAGGGCACCGGGGAGGCGGTGTCGAACAGGCTCGCCAGCCCGAGGAACCGCGCGCCGGGGATGTGCCCGGCGGCACATTCCGCTGCCGCATCGCGCGCGGCGGCGGGCAGGTGGTGCGAGGCATCGAGCACGGCCAGGCTTGGCGCGTCGAGGTTGGCGGCCAGCCACTCGGTCGAGACAAGCGGGGAAGGGAGCAAGGTCATGCCGCTGACCCTAGCCCCTGTTCCGGCATGGTGGAAGCGTCTGCATGACATCGGCCTTGGCGAGCGCGGCGAACCGGGGCCGGGGGCGCTTTCCTACTTGCTGGCGGGCAGGCATGGTGCTGCCGATGGCCTGCCGCACCCCCCTTTCCTGCCACCGGACTCCGCCGTTACCGAGGGGCGGGTATTCTGTTTCTGGACAGTGTCTCATGTGTCTCCAACAGCGGCTGAGACGCAGGCCCGGACGTGATCGGGGCTCCTCAGGCAGCGGCAGGTGGAATGGCAATGGCCTGTGCCACCAGCCCGTTGATGCCGCCCGGTGGCACATCGAGCGGAATCGGGTGAACGCGCCCGCTTGCACTCGGTGTGCCGATCACGAAGCTTCTTGCCAGAACGCGCTGGCCCTCGCCCTCCAGCGTGACATGGACGAGGGGAACGAACAGCGGCGTCTGCCCCTGTCGCAAGGGCGTGATGGCCGACAGCGGCAGCTGCACCGTGCCGGTGATGCTGCGGGCCTGCTGGGGGCCGATGCGCTTTACCGTGCCCACCATCTGCGCGCTGCCGGCCGAAGGGGCATTGCCGACAGATGCCCGGGCGCAGGCAAGCTGCACGGCGAGCGCCAGATCGTTGACCGCGCGGTCCGATCGGTTGGCGATGGTCAGCCGCCAGTCGAGCGTAAACAACATGACGCTGCGGGTTGCGGAGGTCACTTCGAGGGTAAGGTCGAGGCGCGGCGGTTCGGGAGCGGGGGCGGACTTGTCTGGTGTCGCCACCGGTGCGGCGAGACGCAGCACTTTGGGCTTGCGCCGCCGCCACAGCAGCGTGCCGCCGCCAACAAGCACGAGCGCAGCAAGACCGCCTGCACCCAGTTGCCACCATCGGAGGAGGTCGGGTGCGTCGCCCTCGGCGGGATCGACCGGTGCGCTTGGTGCGGAGGCAGCGGGGACCGATGGCAGCACGGTGTTGGGGACAGGGGACGGATCGCTGGTGCCCGCCAACGGCACCGCAGCTGGAGACGCCGTGGCCGCGGGACTCGGGAGCGCGCGCGTGCCTGCCTCCGACCCGCCCTCGCGGGTTTGCAGGGAAGTGCGCGCAGCGCCAGTGGTCGGAGCCGGAGCCGGAGCCGGGAGCGGAGCAAGCGGCTGGTTTGCGCCTGGCGCGGGCGAGGGTTCGGCGGTCGCTGTGGTGTCTGGCTGGGTGCGGGGCGCGATGGTCACCCCCGTGCGCTCGTCGGCGGGGCCGGCCGGAGCAGGTGTCGGCGCAGGCGCGGCGGATGGCAGACTGAAGGGGCTTGACGGTGCCCGGGCGGCAAGCGGCAGCGCGAAGGCCGGCAAGGAGGCGGTCAGCATACAGGTGCAGAAGGTCAAGGCAGTGCGAACAGGCAAACGGATCATGGCGCGGTGCGGCTCGAATAGCTCGGCGAGAAGGTGCGGTATGCAGGCATGAGCGTGAACCTGCGCTATCCCCATAGGAATGTGTGCCGCCTCACGTCCAGCTACCCGCTTGCACCGATCAGCGGAACGCGGCAACAGCGCGGCATGGAAACCACACCTCCCGCTCCCAAGCCCGTGCCGCAATTCCTCGGCCGCGAAACGCCGCTGCCCGCCTCGCCGGAGGAGGCGGTGCTCGACTACGTTCCCAATCCCCGGCCCGGCCTGACCTATCTGGTGCGGTTCGTCTCGCCCGAATTCACCTCTTTGTGCCCGGTGACCAGCCAGCCCGACTTTGCGCATCTGGTGATCGACTATGTGCCCGCCGAGACGATTGTCGAGAGCAAGAGCCTCAAGCTGTTCCTCGGGTCCTTCCGCAACCACAACGGCTTTCATGAGGACGTGACGGTGGGGATCGGAGTGCGTCTGTTCGATGAAATGCGCCCGCAATGGCTGCGCATCGGCGGCTACTGGTATCCGCGCGGGGGTATCCCGATCGATGTGTTCTGGCAGTCCGGCGCGCCGCCGGAAGGGCTGTGGTTGCCCGACCAAGGGGTGCCCGGCTATCGCGGGCGCGGTTGAGAGCGTGGAGCCTCTAGGCCTCCGTTAGCTCCGCGATGCACCCTCCTGACGCCTTGGCCCGCGCGGCACATCATCGCATACGTCACGCGTTCGGCACGCTCAGTTCTAGCTGGACGAATTTGGGAATGGTCTTGTTCGCCTCGCGCCACTTGGCCAGCGGGAATGCGCCCGCGCCGAGGGCAGCGAGCGGAATGCCCGCTTCGGCCAGCGAATAGGGCGAGATGCGGTGCCGGGTCATGAACCCGCCGCTGCCGTCGCTGATCAACGCGGTCTCGAACCTGAGACCCTGGCTGTTCTCCGAGGCGTTGACCACCTTGCTCACCACCAGCTGTCCGTGACCCAGATCGAGCACCACGTCGGTGCCGACCGGCACTCCGGCAAGGCCTGTGATCCGCGCGCCGGTCTTCGAAAGGTTGCGCAGGATCACATCGTAATAGTGATCCTCGTGGATCAGCCCGACCTTGCGGAAAATGGTGATGCGTTCCGAGCGGTGGCGTGGCGGGCCGCTCGGGCGGAACCGGGCCGAGCCTTCGGCAAACTGTGCGAGCACCTGGTCCTGCGTCATCGGACGCGAGAAGATATAGCCCTGCACCAGATCGGCGCCGCGCTCCTTGACCAGCGCAAGCTCGTCCATCGCTTCGACCCCTTCGGCGACCGTCTCCATGCCGAGCGCCTTGGCCAGTGCGACGATCGCGGCAATGATCGCCGGGTTGATATCGCCGTTTTCGGTGCAACCGCGCACGAAGCTTTGGTCAATCTTGATCTTGTCGAAGTGGCCATGCTTGAGGTAGCCGAGCGATGAATAGCCGGTGCCGAAATCGTCCAGTGCCAACCGGACCCCGAGCTTCTTGAGATCGCGGAAGATCGCATCAACCGTTTCGAGGTCGCCAACGAAGACGCTCTCCGTAATCTCCAGTTCGAGCCGCTGCGGCGACAGGCCCGAAGCTCTGAGCGCGGCAGCAACCGCCTTGCGATAGCCGGGGCGGACGAACTGCTTGGCCGAAACATTGACCGCCACCCGGACCGTATCCGGCCAGTCAAGCGCGTCGATGCAGGCCTGCCGCAAGGCCATCTCGCCAATCTTGATGATGAGATCGTCATTCTCGGCGACGGGAATGAACTGCGCGGGCGAAATGTCGCCCTGATCCTCGTCATGCCAGCGCAGCAGCGCCTCGAAGCACTTGACTTCGTTAGTCCTCGGATCGACCAGCGGCTGATAGGCAAGCTTCAGTTCGCCGCGGTCGACCGCATCGCGGAGCCGGTCGCCGAGCAGGGCCGTCTTCGAGGCGGCGTCGCGCAGTTCACTGGTAAAGAAGCAGAAGGTGCCGCCGCGCGTCTCCTTGGCAGAATAGAGGGCCATGTCGGCGGCGCTGGTAAGTTCGTCGGCTTCGACCCCGTCATAGGGTGCGATTGCGATCCCGATCGAGGTTCCGATGATCGCCCGGCGACCGTTGATCTGGTAGGGCTGCGAAACCGATTGCACGATCCGGTTGGCCAGCTCGCCCAGCGTGCCGCGGTCGTCCATATCGGGTAGCAGCACCTGGAATTCGTCGCCGCCCAGCCGTCCGACCTCGCCGTGATTCCCGACGATCGTGGTCAGGCGCTGCGCGACCTGCTTGAGCAATTCGTCGCCGGCAGGGTGGCCCATCGTGTCGTTGACCTGCTTGAAGCGGTCGAGGTCGAGCATCATCAGCGCGCAGCTACGCTGGCTTGCTCGGAACGCGGCGAGCATGGCGGTGAGGCGTTCCCCCAGCTTGCGGCGGTTGGCGAGCCCGGTCAGTTCGTCGACCTGCGATTGCCGCGCGACCTGGGTTTCGTAGGCATATTGCGCCGAGATATCGACCGCGCTGCCGCGGTAGCCGCGGAAGGTCCCTGTGGAATCCAGCAACGGGCGGCCATTGAGCCGCCACCACCGGGTTGATCCGCGTCCATCGGGAACCGCGACGATCTGTTCATCAAGCTTCGAACGGGCCTTGAGCTTGAAGGCGAGGCTGCGTTGGGTCGGCGCGCCTGCTTCTGCTTCGATATCGAAAAAGACCGAGGTCAAGGGCTTGCCAATCAGGCCGTCGCCTATCGCGCCAAGATCGGCAAGGGCGCGCTGCGACATGAAGCTTAGCCGGTCCTCCGCATCGGTTGCCCAGAACATGCCAATGCCGAGCTCCTCGACTTCGCCAAGCACTTCTGCGCGCTCAGGTGCGCTGCTCCCGCTCGCTACCTGCTGTTCGGATGCAACGCCCTTCTGCGCGCGGGAGGTCTTGCGAAAGCCAAGCGGCATAACATGTCCTTGTTCCAGCGAGGGTTGTTGCACCGCGCGGTCGTGACCAGCATAGCCGCATCGTCCTTGAAAAAGCGTTACGCTTGTCGCCCCGGCATGGCACGCGGCAGGCGGAGGCATGTTCGCGGCGAACGGCGCGGAACTGTTTAAGCTGCGCCGCGTTGTCGAAGGGTGCATCGTGGAGGCATAATCTTGCCCGCGCGACGCGCGTCGTGTAATTTTGCTACATCACCGCCGAGCGCCCGGGATCGCGCAGTGCGAGTTGGTTGAAAATCGGGGGACGGCGTCATTTCTGTCAATACTTCGCTGGCGAGCAAGCCTGCTGCTCTGGTCAATCCTGTGCGCACGCGCGCCGACTGGGAGGCGATGCGCGCTGCCGCGCTCGCCGATCCGGGCGCATTTCACGGCGCTATCGCCGCGCGCAATATGCATTGGTTCGTCAGCGATATCGGCGCTGACGGCGCGTGGCTGGCCAAGGGCGAAGATGGCCGCTGGCACGGCTGGAACGCCGCCACCGCCGCGCCGCTCAGCCCCGATCTGCCCGAGGGCTTCACCCCGTGGCACACCGGGTTCGACGGCTCCAACCCGCCGCACTGGCGCTGGTTCGTGGGCGGGCGCACCAATGCCGCTTTCTCGGAACTCGATCGCCATGTGCTTGCCGGGCACGGCGACGAAGCGGCGCTGATCTTCGAGGGTGACCGCTGGGACATGTCCGCCAATGGCGGCAAGGGCGCGCCGATCGACTGCTTCACCGTCAGCCGCAAGCAACTGCTGCTGGAAGTGGCCAAGTGCGCCGTCGCGCTGGAGGCGCTGGGTCTGAAGCCGGGCGACCGCATGGCATTGAACATGCCCAGCATCGTGCCGCAGATTTACTGGACCGAAGCGGCCAAGCGGATGGGCGTGGTCTATACGGCGGTGTTCGGCGGCTTCTCGGACAAGACCCTGTCCGACCGGATCGCCGATACCGGCGCGCGGGTGATCGTGACCTCGGATGGTTCCTATCGCAACGCGCAGGTCGCGGCGTTCAAGAACGCCTATACCGATCCCGCGCTCGACAATTTCGTGCCGGTGACGACGGCACTGGCGATCCTCTCGGGCCTCGACATGGGTCTGCCCGCTGCCGATGCGGCCACAATCGTCGATACCGTGCGCGAGGCGCTCAGCGGCGAGATTACGGTCGATCGTTCGGACGTGATGCGCGGCGTGGGCCGGGCGCTTATCAATCTCGGCGCGGAAGGGCGGATCACCAGCGCCGATGCCGCGCGAGTGCGGATCGCGATTGCCTCGAGCCTCGTGACCTTGCCGCCGCGCGTGGAAGCGGTGATCGTGTGTCGTCACACCGCGCAGCCTGACATCATCTGGCGCGAGGAGCGTGACCGCTGGAGCCATGAGCTGACCGATGCGGCGCTCGTCACCGTGCTGGAGAAGGCGCGGGCAGCGGGCTTCAGCGTCGCCTCTGAAGCCGATCTGCTGGCGCTGTCCGACAGCGATTTCGTCCGCGCCATCTGGGCGTCTTCCAAGCCGATGCCGGTGGATGCCGACTATCCGATGTTCTTCATCTACACCTCGGGCAGCACCGGCAAGCCCAAGGGCATTGTTCACTCCCACGGCTATGCCGCAGGCGTGGCCGAGACGATGGCGGCGAGCTTTGACGCGCGCCCGGGCGATACTTTGTTCGTGGTCGCCGATCCGGGCTGGATCAC
>RDXA01000017.1 GCA_004292705.1 Sphingomonadales bacterium
GGCGCGCAGGCGGCATTCCGCGGGTGAACTGGCCCCACAGTGCCCACAGGCCAAAGAACAGGCATTGCGGCAGGACGGTGTATTTGACCTGCAATGCCAACCCTCCGATCAGCATCGCGGCCAGCGCGCGCGCCACGGCACGAGGATGATCCGGGCTGCGCACGAGCATCGCCATGCCCAGCATCATCGGGATGAAGAACACCTCGGAGTTGGCCGAGTGAGCCCCGTACAGTGCGGTCAGCACCACGTAGAGAAGCCCAGCCGCTGCCGCCGTCCAGCGGTCGGCGAAGTCACGGGCCAGCATGAAGGTCATCACTGCACCGGACAGCGTGACGATCGCTGCGAGCACCTGATAGGCCGCCGGCCCCGGGCCGCCGAGTGCGTGGGCGAAGGCGAAGATTGCGAACAGGCCGAAGGGCTTGCGGTCCCACAGGTCGACGAAGGGCACCATGCCTTCACGCATGGCATTGCCGATAAGCGAATAGAGTTGCTCGTCGATATCGGCATTGGGGTCGCCGAACCATGCAGCAGACCGACGACCCACAGGTCGGCCCGGCTCAACACGGGCTGCTGTCGGCTGTCGGGCGGTGCGAGCATGATCGCTGCCTTGCCACGGACATGGTTAAATTTCCGGCATTCCCCGACAAAAAGGGGCGGACCAGCGGCCCGCCCTCTTTTGTTTTCTCCGGAAGACGAAGGCTTACGCCTCGACGTGCTCCGCGAGAACAGTCAGGCCCTTTTCGTTCACCTCGGCAAAGCCGCCGCGCACCTGGATGATCTCCGGAGCGGCGTTGGGGCTGGCATAGACCTGCACCGCGCCGTCGCGGATGGTGCTCATGAAGGGCGCATGGCCTTCGAGCACGCCGAATTCGCCCTCGGTGCCGGGGACGACCACCATGTGGACGTCTTCCGAACGCACGAGTTTGGCGGGGGTGACGAGTTCGAAGTGGAGGGGCATTGTCTCTTCCTAACTCCCCTCCCGCTTGCGGGAGGGGCTGGGGGTGGGAGTGGGCCTTGGGAGGCCCACCCCGCTGCAACTAGCCAGCAAGTTGGCAAGTCTCACTCCACTCCCGCAAGCGGGAGGGGGAAACGGAATTACGCCTCTTCGGCCATCTTCTTGGCCTTCTCGACGACCTGTTCGATCCCGCCGACCATGTAGAAGGCTTGCTCGGGCAGGTGGTCATATTCGCCGTCGACCACCGCCTTGAAGCTCTTCACGGTGTCTTCGAGCTGCACGAACACGCCCGAGATGCCGGTGAAGACTTCGGCAACGTGGAACGGCTGGCTGAGGAACTTCTGCAGCTTGCGCGCGCGGGCGACGATCAGCTTGTCCTCTTCCGACAGTTCATCCATCCCGAGAATGGCGATGATGTCCTGAAGCGACTTGTACTTCTGCAGCGTTTCCTGAACGCGGCGGGCGGTTTCGTAGTGCTCTGCGCCGACAACGCGGGGTTCGAGCACGCGGCTGGTCGAGTCCAGCGGGTCCACCGCCGGGTAAATGCCGAGTTCCGAAATCGCGCGGCTCAGCGTGGTGGTCGCATCCAAGTGCGCGAACGAGGCGGCCGGCGCCGGGTCGGTCAAATCGTCCGCGGGCACGTAGATCGCCTGCACCGAGGTGATCGAACCCTTGGTGGTCGAGGTGATGCGCTCCTGCAGCTTGCCCATGTCGGTCGCCAGCGTCGGCTGGTAGCCCACCGCCGAGGGAATACGGCCGAGCAGCGCCGACACTTCCGAACCGGCCTGCGTGAAGCGGAAGATGTTGTCGACGAAGAACAGCACGTCCTGGCCTTCGACGTCGCGGAAATATTCCGCCATGGTCAGGCCCGAGAGCGCGACGCGCGCGCGGGCGCCTGGGGGCTCGTTCATCTGGCCGAACACCAGCGCCACCTTGGAGCCTTCCGAGGTCGCATTGCCCTCGGCGTCCTTGGCGATAACGCCGGCGTCGAGGAATTCGTGGTAGAGGTCGTTGCCCTCGCGGGTGCGCTCACCGACGCCCGCGAACACCGACACGCCGCCGTGGCCCTTGGCGATGTTGTTGATCAGTTCCTGGATCAGCACGGTCTTGCCGACGCCCGCGCCGCCGAACAGGCCGATCTTGCCGCCGCGTGCATAGGGGGCGAGCAGGTCGATCACCTTGATGCCGGTGACAAGGATCGCCGCTTCGGTCGACTGGTCGACGAACAGCGGCGCTTCGGCGTGGATCGGCATGGTGCTTTCGGCGCCAATCGGGCCGCGCTCGTCGATCGCTTCGCCGATGACGTTCATGATCCGGCCGAGGGTCTTGGGACCAACCGGCACCGAGATTTGCGCGCCGGTGTTGATCACTTCGCTGCCGCGGGTCAGGCCCTCGGTCGCGTCCATCGCGATGGTGCGCACGGTGTTCTCGCCAAGGTGCTGGGCGACTTCGAGCACCAGCGTCTTGTCGCCGTTCTTGGTTTCGAGCGCGGTGAGGATCGCGGGCAGTTCACCCGGGAACTGCACGTCGACGACGGCGCCGATGACCTGGCTGATGATGCCGTTGGTGGTCTGGTTGAGAGCGGGGGCGGTGGCCATTTTTCGTTCCTTAGCCTTAAAAATTCAAATCGAAATTTATGATGATCCAAGAGCCATCTAGCGTTTTCTCGAACTCGCGCTCCATCTTGACTAATTCACCATTGCGACCTCGTTCAATTTTGTATGCGCAAAGATAATTTCCGTTACTCAGTTTCGTGCATGTAGCGTCGGAAGCGTAGGTAATCGGAGGATATGATGGAATTGGCTCCTTCGTTTCCGAAAGCTTACTAAAAAAACCTTTTTCCTCAGCCTCAATGACAACCTTGCTATCTAAAGTAATGCTAGCTGGTTCATCTGCACTGTTTGAGCCGCTGCAACCTCCTAGGCAAAAGAGAAAGAGCGCAATTCTCACAGCGCCTCCGCACCAGCGATAATCTCGATTAGCTCTGTGGTGATCGCCGCCTGACGCTGGCGGTTGTAGATGATCGTGAGCTTCTGGATCAGCTCGCCCGCGTTGCGCGTGGCGTTGTCCATCGCGGTCATCGAAGCGCCCTGTTCGGAGGCCTCTCGCTCAAGCAGCGCGCCGAACAGCTGGGTGCGCAGGTAGCGCGGCAGCAGTTCTTCGAGGATTTCCTCTTCGCTTGGCTCGTAATCGACGACCGATCCGCTGTCCTCGGCCACAGTCGGCGCGGGGACGGGGATCAGCTGGTTGATGGTCGGGTCCTGCGCCAGCGCCGACTTGAAGGTTGGGTAGATCAGGTGCGCGACATCGAACTTGCCGGAGTCGAACATCGCGATCAGCTCGTTGGCGATCGCTTCGGCCTCGGTGAAGCCCGGGGTCTTGACCGTGCTGGTGTCAAAGCCGCCGCCGACAAGCGAGGGGAATTCGCGCTTCAACGGCGCGCGGCCCTTCTTACCGACGAGGTAGAACTCCACCGTCTTGCCAGCTGCCTGCAATTCGCGCGCCTTCAGTTTGGCGGCTTTCAGCGATTTGGCTGGGATCGTGATT
>RDXA01000356.1 GCA_004292705.1 Sphingomonadales bacterium
CGGCTCGGGCAAAGGCGATGAGCCTGGCGACGGCGGCCCCTCTGGCGAAGGTGGCGCTGGCGGCGGAGGACCGCGCAACCCGTGGTTGCCCGGCGGCGGCGGCGAACCCGGCAAGCGGCGCTCGGCCAGCATTGAGGATATCTTCAAGAACCGCGGCCCGGAAGGCCCGCGCCGCGCGGGCGGTGGCCCCGGCGGCCCGTCGTTCCGCCTGCCCGAATTGCCGGGCGGCAAGAGCTGGGTCCCCATCATCATTGGCGCAGTGGCGCTGATCTGGGTCGGGGCGACCAGCGTGCATTTCGTCCAGCCGGGCGAGCAGGCGGTCGTGACCTGGCTCGGCGGCAAGTATTCGCACCCGCTTGAGTCCGGGACCAACTTCACCGCGCCCTGGCCGATCCAGACGGTCGAAAAGGAAAACGTCACGCAGGTGCGGCTGGAAGAGGTGCCGGGCACCAACACCGAAAAGCTGATCCTGACCGGCGACCAGAACCTCGTCGATCTCAGCTACCTGATCCGCTGGAACATCTCCGATCTCACGCTCTACAAGTATCAGCTCAACGATCCGCGCAACGCCTTGCTCGAGATCGGCGAAGCGGCGATGCGTGCAGCGGTGGCCCGTCAGAAGCTCGATAGCGTTCTGACCGGCGCGGGCCGCGCCGAAATCGAGCAGGACGTGCGCACCGCGATGCAGGCCCGCCTTGACGCCTACCGGTCGGGGATCAGCGTGCAGGGGATCGAGATCAACAAGGTCGATCCGCCCAGCCGCGTCGAGGAAGCCTTCAAGGACGTCTCCTCGGCCCAGCAGGATGCCGACGCGGCGATAAACCGTTCTCGCGCGGTCGCGCAGCAATTGCTCGCACGGGCGCAGGGTGATGCCAGCGAGTTCAACGACATCTACGAGGAATACAAGCTGGCCCCCGAAGTGACGCGGCGTCGGCTCTATTACGAGACCATGGAGCAGATCCTGTCCAAGACCGACAAGACCATCGTCGAATCCGGCAACGTGATGCCGTACCTGCCGCTGCCCGAGATGAAGCGCCGGGCACAACCGCAGCCGCAGCCGCAGCCGCAGGGAGAGTAAGACCATGACTGACATCTTGCGGAACACCCGCAACGTGATCATCGCCGCGATCGTGCTGGTCGTGGCGTTGCTCTCGAGCGTGGTGATCGTGCCTGAGACCCATCAGGGCGTGGTGGTGCAAGCGGGTAAGCCGGTGCGGGTATTCAACCTGTTCCGGCCCGACCTGCCCTATGGCCAGACCGGGGCTGGGATCCAGCTGCGCATTCCCTTTCTTGAACAGGTGCAGATGATCGACCGCCGCGTGCTCGATCTCGACATGGAACGCACCCAGGTCCTTTCCAATGACCAGCAGCGCCTCCAGGTCGATGCCTATGCGCGTTACCGGATCATCGATCCGGTCAAGCTGGTCGAGAAGGCCGGCACGGAACGCCAGCTCGAAGCGCAACTGCTGCCGATCCTCACCTCGGTGCTGCGGCAGGAGCTGGGGCGCAGGCCTTTCTCGGCGTTGATCAATGCCGAACGCGGGACGGCGATGGCCAACATCACCGCCACGCTCGACAAGCAGGCCCGCAATTACGGCGCGCAGGTGCTCGACGTGCGGATCAAGGCCGCCGACCTGCCCGAAGGCCGGCCGCTCGACGCTGCCTTCACCCGTATGGAGACCGACCGGCAGGAAGAAGCGGCCACAATCCGTGCCGCAGGGCAACGCGATGCGCAGATCATTCAGGCCGAAGCCAGCGCCGAAGCAGCGCGGATCTATGCCGACGCCTACGGCAAGGATCCGAAGTTCTACGATTTCTACCGCGCCATGCAAAGCTATCGGCAGACGTTTCTCGTAGGCGAAGGCCAGAGCACCATGGTGCTGTCAGAGGACAGCGAGTACTTCCGCCAGTTCAAGGGTGAACGCTGAGCAATCGACCAACGGTCGATACCCGGCGCTGAACGCTGACAATGTTCAATCCGCGTTCAGCCCCGGGAAGGCCATTTTGAGTGTGGAGGGCCAGCTTTGCCGCTGGCTCCGTCAAGGGTTTGAGGAACGCTGCGGGACCCCTGCGCATTCCACCACAGGATAAGGACAAAGAGGACGTGAACAACGTGCGCTACGTATACGGACTGTCGAGCGCGCTGCTGGTGGGCGGCGCTGCCATATCGCTGATCACCGGATCGCCGCTAGGCGCGCAGGTGGCGCAGAACGACGATGCGGTGATGAACCGGGTGGTGCCGGTGGCAGGCGCTCCTGCGAGCTTTGCCGACCTGACCGCACAGTTGCAGCCTGCGGTGGTCAACATCGCCACCCGCCAGCGCGTGGAGGTTGCCAACAACCCCTTTGCCGGCACGCCCTTTGCAGAACTGTTCAACCGCCGCGGCGGCGGTCAAGGCGGCGGGGCGCAACCGCAGACCCGTGAGGCCCAGTCGCTCGGCTCGGGCTTCATCATTTCGGCGGACGGTTACGTTGTCACCAACAACCACGTCATCTCGCCGCCCGACACCCGGGCCAAGCTCGAGGCGATCACCATCACTCTGGCCGACGGGACGGAGTACGAGGCCGACGTGGTCGGTGCCGATGCTGCCTCCGACCTTGCGGTGCTCAAGATCCGCGCCAACGCGACCTTCCCGTTCGTCCGCTTCGGAGATTCCAGCGCGGCGCGTGTGGGCGACTGGGTGGTGGCGATCGGCAACCCCTTCGGTCTTGGCGGCACGGTGACCAGCGGGATCATCTCGGCAGTGTACCGCAACACCGGGCAGGGCGGTGCCTATGACCGCTATCTCCAGACCGATGCCAGCATCAATCGCGGCAATTCGGGCGGCCCGCTGTTCGATATGCGCGGCAATGTCATCGGCATCAACAATGCGATCTTCTCGCCCTCGGGCGGCAGCGTCGGGATCGGCTTTGCCATTCCGGCCGAGATCGCCGCACCCATCGTCGATCAGCTGCGCTCGGGTCAGGAGATCCAGCGCGGCTATCTCGGGGTTCGCTTGCAGCCGATCGACGAGGATCTGGCCGCCTCGCTTGGCCTGCCCAAGCGCCGCGGCGAGCTAGTGCAGGTCGTCGAAGATACGAGCCCTGCCGGCCGCGCCGGGATGAAGTCGGGCGACATCGTCACCAAGGTGGGCGGCAAGGATGTGACCGCCGAACAGACCGTCTCCTTCCTTGTTGCCAACCTGCAGCCGGGCAACACGGTTCCGGTTGAACTGCTGCGCGACGGCAAGCGGATGAGCGTCAACGTCACACTCGGCAAGCGCCCGAGCGAGGAGGAATTGCAGCAGCAGGCGCAAACCTTCGATCCCGAGGCCGAAGAGCCGATGGCTCCGGGCACCTCGGACACGACGATCGAACAGTCGCTGGGGATGCAGGTCATGCCGATGTCGGCGGGTATCGCCCGTTCGCTTGGCGTACCGGCGGATACGCAGGGTGTGGTGATCGCGGCGGTTGATCCCAATGCCGATGCGGCCCGCAAGGGGCTGCGCCGGGGCGACATTATCCTGTCGGCGAATTACCAGCAGGTCTCGTCGGTCGAAACGCTGGTCGCCCAGGTCAACAGCGCCAAGGCTGAAAAGCGCGAAGCGATCCTGCTGCGCATCCAGCGCGGCACACAGCCTGCGGCCTTCGTGGCTGTGCGCCTTCGCTGATCGGAACCTTAGCGCATCGCGCAAAACAGGGCGTCGGGTCTCGGCCCGGCGCCCTTTTTGCGTCCGCAGCTATGGCTCTTCGGGTCTCGGTGTGGGCTGGGGCGGCGGGCGACGGGGCGGACGCTGGGTCTGCGGCAGCGTGCCCCCGGTCGCCTCTTCGAGGAAGTCCTCGCTGGCAGCCGGCGGCGCGTTCGGCCCGCGCTCGCCTTCGACCCCGAACGGTCCGGCTCCCGGTTGGCGCCGATCAGGTTCGACCATGTTGCCCTGCTCGTCGATGTAGTAATAATCCTCGGGCGCGCCCAACAGGGCCTCCTCATCAGGTTCGAGCTGCCATTCAGGCTGCTCGAGCGTCACGTCGAAGGGCTCGACCGGGCGACTTTTGACAGCGTAGCGCATATAGGCGGCAAAGGCCTGTGCCGGAGCGCGCCCGCCCTGCAAGCCGGGCACCGCCTTGGCATCGTCGCGGCCCATCCACACACCGGTGGTGACTCCGCTGGAAAAGCCGATGAACCAGCCGTCCTTGTTTGATGATGTGGTGCCGGTCTTGCCCGCCACGGGGCGGCCGATATCGGCAGCGCGCCCGGTCCCGGTTTGCACCGCTGCCTGAAGCAGATCGGTGATCCCTGCGACAACGTAATCGGGCACGGCGGGAACCTGGCGTTGCGACTCGCGCCGATAGAGCACCTCGCCGCTCGCACCTGTCACCTTGGTGATGCCGTAAGGCTCGACCGGCGCCCCCTTGGCTGCAATCCCGGCAAAGGCCTGGGTCATCTCGATCACCCGCACCTCGGATGATCCAAGCACCATGGAGGGGTAGGTATCGATCTTGGAATTCACCCCGAACCGCCGCGCCATCGAAGCAACCGTGCCGAACCCCACCTCGTTTCCGAGTTGCGCGGCCACGGTGTTGATCGAATAGGCGAAGGCCGTGCGCAGATCGGTCTCGCCAACATTGCGGCCGCTGGAGTTGCGGGGGCTCCATCCCTCGATCGTCACCGGAGTGTCGACCACCTTGTCCTCGGGCGCATAGCCTGCTTCCAGTGCAGCGAGATAGACGAACAGCTTCCACGCCGAACCGGGCTGGCGCATTGCGGCGGTTGCGCGGTTGTAATTGCTGGCAACGTAATCCGTGCCGCCAACCATGGCGAGGATCGCCCCGTCACGATCCAGGCTGACGAGGGCACCTTGCGCGCCTTTGGGCGTGTTCGCCTCGATCGAGGCGGTCGCAGCGCGCTGCATCCCCACATCGAGCGTCGTCCACACCTCGATCGGCTCGTAGGTTTCGGGCAGGATGATATCGAGCTGCGGCAGCACCCAATCGGTGAAGTAGCGCACCGAGTTCTGCCCGGCGTCCTGCTTGAGTTGCACAGCACTGACATCGACCTGCGCCTGATCGGGGGTGATGTAGCCCTGCTCGCGCATCAGCCCCAGCACCACCTTGGCCCGGTCGACTGCGGCCTGAACATCGGCTGTGGGCGAATACTGGCTCGGCGCCTTGACCAGACCGGCGATGATCGCCGCCTCGCCTACGCTCAGCTCGTTGGCGGGGTGGCTGAAGAACTTGCGGCTGGCGGAATCGATGCCGTAGGCACCGCCGCCGAAATAGACCTTGTTGAGATAGAGCTCGAGAATCTCCTCCTTGGAGAACTTCCATTCGAGCGCCATCGCCAGCACCGCCTCGCGCGCCTTGCGATCCAGCGAGCGATTGTTGTTGAGGAACAGGTTGCGCGCCAGCTGCTGGGTGATCGTCGAGGTGCCCCCAAGCCGCGCACGTGACCCCGTGATTGCTTCCGCCAGCGCACCGGTGAGGCGCACCGGATCAACGCCGAAATGCGAACGGAAGCGCTTGTCTTCCACCGCGATCATGGCGTTGGTCATGTTCTCGGGGATGGCTTCATATTCGAGCCATTCGCCAAAGCTCGGCCCGATCTCCACCAGTTCGCGGCCGTCGCGCGCGCGGACAACGATGGTTTGCCCCGGCTGGGTCGCCTGAAGCGTCGCGTAGCTGGGCAACGAGGAGGCGGCAAAGCCAACCGCGAAAGCCAGAAACACCAGCCCAAGCACGGCGAACCCCGCGCCCCACATGAACAGGCGTTTCAACCACAGCCGCCAGCGCGAGCGGGGCGGCGCTGCGCCCGGGCCACGCGGACCCGTCTCGCGGGTGCCGGACCGATCCGCCGCCGCCCGCCGCTTGCCGCGCGCGCCCTTGTCCTGCAACTGCTCACCCCGTCTCGACATTGCCTGCGCCTGATTGATGCCCCCCCTTGGCCGGGGAAGGAAAAGCGGCCCCTTGCATAGGGAAGTTGTAACCGGGGGTGAACCCGCCTTTACGGACCTCTCCCCCGGCTCCGTCCAAGGGCCGGGTCAGCTCTCGGCGGGCGTAAAGATCAGTGCGGCCGAGTTGATGCAATAGCGCAGGCCGCCCTGCTCGGGCGGGCCATCGGGGAAGACATGGCCGAGATGCCCGCCGCACTTGCCACAGCGCACTTCGGTGCGGACCATGCCGTAGCTGACATCGCGGTGCTCCTCGATCACCTCGTCAGTCGAAGGCTTGGTGAAGGCAGGCCAGCCGCAGCCCGAGTTGTATTTGGCGGTCGAATAGAACAGCTGCGTGCCACAGGCGGCGCAATGGTATTCGCCATCGTCGTAGAACTTGTCGTATTCGCCGGTGAAGGCGCGTTCGGTGCCGGCCTCGCGCAGGATGTGAAACTGCATCGGGGTGAGCTTCTCGCGCCATTCGGCGTCGGTCAGGCTGCGGGGGTCATCGGTCATGGCTCTACCTCTCTCGTTGGCGCCAATATCGGCACGCGAGTGACATTTCGCAAGCGAGCCGTCTTTGGTTAACTAGCCGTCGAGAAGGGCATAATGCGCGGGCGGCTTGATCACGTCCATCCGCTCGGTCAGCAGCGGGCGGAAGCTGGGGCGGCTCTTGAACACCGCATACCAGCCGCGCGATTGCTCGTGCCCCGTCCAGTCGATCCCGCCGAGATAATCAGCCACCGAAATCTGCGCCGCAGCGGCGAGATCGGCGAGGCTCATGCTCGATCCCGCCACCCATGGCCGGTTGTCGATCAGCCAGTCGAGATAGTCGAGGTGCCCGTGCGCCAGTTTCATCGCAGTGCGCAGCGCCCCGCTGTCGGGTGGCTGGCGCAGGATACGCTTCTTCATGCGTTCCGAGAGCAGGGGGGCGGTGACATCGGCATAGAAATTCTCGTCGAACAGCGCCACCAGCCGGCGGATTTCGGCGCGCTGGGTGGCGGTGCCGTTAATCATCGGATTGCGATCCACCGTCTCCTCGAAAAACTCCGCGATCGCGCGGCTATCGGGGATGGTGATATTCTTGTCCTGATTGACGACCACCGGGGTGCGACCGGCGGGATTGAGGTTGAAGAACAGATCCGATGCCACCCACGGGTCCTCGCGGGCGAGGTCGAAGGGGATGTTCTTCTCGCTCAAGAGCAGCCGGATCTTGCGGCTGAAAGGGCACAGGGGAAATTGATAGAGTGTCCACATGGTTCGTCACCCCATGCCTGATGTGGCGCGGCGAATCCAGCGGCGCCGAAAGGGCATATGGGGGATATGTCGGGCAATCAAAGCCCGGCAGTGGCCTTCATCAGATCGCAGGCGGGCATCATGGCCCTGATGCGCGCCTCGCCATCAGGGTTATCATTGTTTTCAACACCCTTGGTGGCGATCATGACGATGTTTTCGCGCGTAAGACCGGTATCCATCATCTGCGCCATCACGCGCACGAAGAATTCGCGCCCACCGTTCGCTTCGGCATCAGGATAGGCCGCCCCGCGGGGGTCGCCCGCCTTCTGCCAGCGGCTGACGGTGGCATAGGCCAGCGCGCACCGCGCGGCAGCGGCGTCTTTCAGGGGTAGCTCCTCTATCGCAATGACGTCGGCGCGAGTGTCCTGAGCAGACGGGGGCGCGGGCGAGGCGCCCTGGAGCGCAAGTGCGGCGGCAAGGAGAGGCATGATCATGGCCTCTTCTATGCACCGGCATCTGAACCGCGCGCTACCGGAAACGCCATTGCCGTGTGGAAAATTCCGTCCTAATCCGCAACTCACCTTCTGAGAGGAGACGCATACCCATGTTCAGTCACATCATGGTCGGCACCAACGACTTCGACCGCGCCAAGGCGTTTTATGACGCCGTGCTTGGCACGCTTGGCGCCGGGCCGGGCAACGTCAATGAAGCGGCCACCGGCCACAAGCGAGCCTTCTGGTTCCACAATGGCGGGATCTTCGCGATCAGCCAGCCGATCAATGATGCACCCGCTTGTGTCGCCAATGGCTCCACCATCGGGTTTGCCTGTGACAGTCTGGAGCAGGTGCAGGCGTTTCACGATGCGGCCGTCGCGGCGGGCGGCACGTCGATCGAAGACCCGCCGGGCCCGCGCACCGGGGCAATGGGCACGCTGAACCTCGGCTATGTGCTCGATCTGGATGGCCACAAGCTGTGCATGCTGCACCGCGCGGGCTGACCTCACCGGCTTAATTCGAACACCGCGAATTCGGCGCGCCAGTTAGCTGCTGGCGCGCCGATTTGCTGTTCATTGGCAAAAAACCACGCACGTTCGATCCTAGCACCCTTGGCCTTCGCGAGTTCGCGGAAATCCTCGATCGTGACGTGGTGAATGTTCTGGGTTTCATACCAGCTCACCGGCAGCGCGCGGGTAACCGGCATCCGTCCGCCCACAAGCAGCGCCGCGCGGGTGCGCCAATGGGCGAAGTTGGGGAACGACACAAACGCACGGCGGCCCACCCGCAGCAGCTCGTCCAGCATCAGGTCTGGCCGGATTGCGGTCTGCAGTGTCTGGCTGAGGATCGCGTAATCGAACGCCTTGTCAGGGTAGTTCGCAAGATCGAGATTGGCGTCGCCCTGCACCACGCTGAGGCCGCGAGACACACAGCGTTCGACCAGAGCGCCGTCAAGCTCCATGCCGCGCGCATCGCAACCGCTGGCGTTTTCCAGTTCCGCCATGAGAGCGCCGTCGCCGCAACCGATATCGAGCACGCGGCTGCCCGGTGTGACATGCGCCGCGATGGCGGCAAGGTCAGGCCGCAAGCTCATTCGACGAAGCCCTTCACCACCCGGTCAAGCTGGTCGTGTTCGAGCAGGAAGGAATCATGCCCGTTTGGCGCCGACAGCTCGACGAAGCTCACCTTCGCACCGGCCGCGTTCAGGGCGTGGACCACATGGCGACTCTCGGCAGTGGGATAAAGCCAGTCGGTATCAAAGCTGACGATGCAGAACCGCGCTTGCGAACCCGCGAAGGCATCGGCGAGTTTGCCGCCGTGCTCCTCAGCGATGTCGAAATAGTCCATCGCGCGGGTGATGTAGAGGTATGAGTTCGCGTCGAAGCGCCGGGTGAAACCGCTACCTTGATACCTCAGGTAGCTTTCGACCTGGAACTCGGCATCGAAGCCGAAGCCCTTGGCCTCGCGGTCCTGCAAGCGGCGGCCGAACTTCTCGGTCAGCCCCGCTTCCGAAAGGTAGGTGATGTGCGCCGCCATCCGCGCCACGGCGAGGCCGTTGTCGGGCTTGGCATCGGCCGCGTAGTAATCGCCCTCGGCCCACGCCGGATCCGCCATGATCGCCTGCCGCCCGACCTCATGGAAGGCGATGTTCTGCGCCGAGTGTCGCGCGGTGGAGGCAATCACCAGCACCCGCGCGGCGCGTGTCGGCCAGTTGGCCGCGAGGCTCAGGGCCTGCATCCCGCCCATCGACCCGCCGACCACGGCATGGAGCCTGTCGATCCCCAACCCGTCGAGCAGCGCCACCAGCCCGCGCACCATGTCGCGGATGGTGATGACGGGGAAGCGCATCGCGTAAGGCGCGCCGTCCGGCGCTGGGCTGGCGGGGCCGCTCGATCCCATGCAGCTGCCGATCACATTGGCGCAGATGACGAAGTGGCGGTCGGTGTCGATCGGCTTTCCCGGCCCCACCATCCGTTCCCACCAGCCGGGCTTGCCGGTGATCGGGTGCGGGCTGGCGAGGTACTGGTCGCCGGTCAGCGCATGGCACACCAGCACCGCATTGCTCTTGTCATCCGCCAGCGTGCCATAGGTCTCGTAAGCGATCTCGCAGCCCTCAAGCGCCTGCCCGCTGTCGAGCGGAAGGGGGTCGGGGAGCGGATAGACCTTGGAGAGCGGGGCGGCGTTCATGGGCGGCACGCGAATTGGGGGAGCCCCCCGCCCATGTCAATCGCTCCTCCTCGGGCGGCGCGTTTTCGCGCTGTATTCGCACCGGCAAACTGGCTATCGCGCACGTCCGATGTCGAGACCCGAACCCAAACCCTGGATCGCGCAGATCCACGCCTACGTCCCCGGCAAGTCCAAGTCGGCGAGCGGCAAGCCGCTGGTGAAGCTGTCGGCCAACGAGAACCCCTTGGGCTCCTCGCCCGCAGCGCTGGCCGCGCTGGCCGAGGGGCACGTGGCCGCCGACTATCCCGATCCCGATGCGCAGGCGCTGCGCGAGGCAATCGCCGAGGTTCACGGGCTCGACCCTGCTCTCGTCGTCTGCGGCACCGGCTCGGGCGAGCTGCTCCACTGCGCGGTGCAGGCGCTGGCCGGGCCGGAGGACGAGGTGGTGATGTCGCGCTACTCCTTCTCGCTCTACCCGTTGCTCGCGCAGAAGGTCGGTGCGACGCCCGTCTTCGCCGCGCCCGAGGGCTACGGGGCGAGCGTCGACAACCTGCTCGCCGCCGTGACGGCGCGCACCCGGGTGGTGCTGCTCGACAACCCCAACAATCCCGTCGGCACCTTCCTGCCGCCAGCCGAAGTCGCCCGCCTTCACGCCGGCCTGCCGCCGCACGTGCTGCTGGTGGTCGACGAGGCCTATGGCGAGTACATCGATCCCGCTCACCAGAGTGCTGCCTTCGCCCTCGCCAAGGCGCACGAGAACGTGCTGGTCAGCCGCACCTTCTCCAAGGCCTATGGCCTCGCCTCGGAGCGGGTCGGCTGGGTCACCGGCCCGGCCCACCTCATCGACCTCGTCAACCGCCTGCGGGGCGCGTTCAATGTCTCGGTCAGCGGGCAGAAGGCCGCCATCGCCGCGCTGGGTGACCAGACCTTCGTCGCCGAAGCCCGCGACCACAACACCCGCGAACGCGCACGGCTGGCCGAGGCCATCGCCGCGCTGGGCAACCACGGCATCTCCGCTTCCCCGAGCGAAGCCAACTTCCTCCTCGTCCACTTCGAGGGCGAGGTGACCGCCACAGCGGCGCTCGAGGCGCTGGCGGAGGCCGGATACGCCGTGCGCCACCTGCCTTCGCAGGGCCTGCCCAACGCGCTGCGTATCACCATCGGCACCACCCCGGCGACCACCAACGTCATCGCCACGCTGCGCCAGCTGTGCGGCGAGACGGCATGACCATCGCCCGCGTCGCGATCATCGGCCTCGGCCTGCTCGGCGGCTCGATCGGGCTGGCGATCAAGGCCCGCGCGCCGCACATTGCCACTACCGGCTGGGATCGCGATCCTGCGGTGCGGGCGCGGGCGGCGGAGCGCGGGCTGGCAGGCACCATCGCCGACACTCCCGAAGCCGCCGTCGCGAACGCCGACCTCGTGATCCTCTGCGTCCCGGTCGGCGCGATGGGCGATGCGGCGCGGGCGATTGCGCCGGGCCTCAAGCCTGATGCGATCATCAGCGACGTCGGATCGTCCAAGGAGGCCGTCGCCGCCGCGCTGGCCGAGGCCCTGCCGAACGCCTGCATCATCCCCGCCCACCCCGTAGCGGGCACCGAGCAGAGCGGGCCGGAGGCGGGCTTTGCCACCCTGTTCGCCGGCCGCTGGTGCATCATCACCCCGCCCGAAACCTGCGATCCCGCCGCGCTGGCAGCCCTGAGCGATTTCTGGACGCAGCTCGGCTCCAAGGTCGAGCTGATGGACGCCGCGCACCACGATCTCGTGCTCGCGGTCACCAGCCACATCCCGCATCTCATCGCCTACACCATCGTCGGCACGGCGAGCGATCTGGAAGACGTGACCCAGAGCGAGGTCATCAAGTACTCCGCCGGGGGCTTCCGCGATTTCACCCGCATTGCCGCGTCCGATCCGGTGATGTGGCGCGACGTGTTCCTGACCAACCGGGGCGCGGTGCTCGAGATGCTCGGCCGCTTCACCGAGGACCTCACCGCGTTGCAACGCGCGATCCGGTCAGGCGACGGGGACACGCTGTTCGATCTCTTCACCCGCACCCGCGCGATCCGGCGGCAGGTGATCGAGCAGGGGCAGGACGACGAACGACCCGATTTCGGGCGCGGCCACGGGGACTGACTGGCGGCCCCTCCTCCCTCCAGCCCGCCTGTTGGAGACACATGAGACACTGTCCGGAACAGAAAAATCGCCCTCCGCTCTGGGTGCAATCAAACGGCGGGAAAGGCGGGCCAGACTGCGCATACCCGGCACCCTGTCACGCCGCCGCCGAGTAGGAAAGCGCCCCGGAGCAATCGCAGGGCAGGACAGGCATTCCCTGCCCATGGTGATCGCATCAACAGATGACAGAGCGGCCCTGTGGCGCCCGAACGCCAGTCACCGCCACTTGGCGATCTTCACGGCGAGCGTCGTCCCCAAGCCCATGACAATCATCGCACCGGCCGAAAGCAGAAAGACATCTTCGGCTCTGGCGTCTGGCCCGAGGACAATCGTGCCGCCGACCACGATGACGACAAAGCGCGCCGCCTGTGCGAGGATTACGCCGCCCATACGTCCTGCCCCTTGCGAGGCGAAGTACAGGCACAGGCCAAGGCCGAAGAACCCGAAGCCGTAGCCGGCAATTCCGAGATAGGTATAGGCGGCCAAACGGACAGGCGCGGCATCGGTGAACAGATTGGCCCACAGGCCGGGCATCCACGCGATGACGATCCCGATGAGAGCGAGCACCGCGAAAGCCAGTCCGCCCGACGTCCAGGCGACATTGCGCGCTCGCTCCAGATTGCCCGAGCCCAGCGCCGTCCCGACCATCGGCACCGAGGCCACACCCACCGAAAAAGCAATCGGGATCAGCAGAAATTCCAGCCTTACCCCAATCCCGTAGCCCGCCAGCGCCTCCGGCCCCAGTTCGGCGACAAGCCGGGTCAAGACCAGCACCGATCCAACTGAAAACAGCGGGGAGAGCATGGCGACACAGCCAACCCGAAGAAGCACAGCAGCATGGGTCGCCCTGACCGCGGCAGCATCAAGGCTCAGGCCGACAGTTGCCCGGCCCGATCCAAGATAGGCGGAAAGGACCAGCGTCGCAGTCCAGAACGCCGTGACCTGACCAATGGCGACGCCCTGCATCCCCAGCCTCGGCAAGGGGCCGATACCCAGGCCCAATGCACCGCCCACCGCCACCTGCACCAGCCCCGCTGCCAGCAATGTCGCCGCAGGCACGCCCATGTTCCCCGATCCGCGCAGGATCGAGGACAGCGTGTTCGCCAGCCAGATACCCGGGATTGCCCATGTCGCGACGTTGGAAAAGGCCAGCGCCTGATCCAGCACCGCGCCGCTACCGCCGAGCGCGCGGAAGATGGGCTCGCCAAAGCCGCGCACCAGGGCTGCCAGCGTCAGGCCGAGAGTGACCGCGATCATAACCGCTGCCCGTGCAAGGCCGCGCGCTGCATCGACGTCCCCTGCACCCAACGCACGGCTGATAGCACCGGATATGGTGCCTCCCATGGCACCTGCCGATAGCATCTGCATCAGCATGAAGATCGGGAACGCCAATGCGATCCCGCCAAGTGCCGCAACGCCGATTCTGCCGACATAAGCCGTCTCGGCAATCGACACGACGGCGGACGAACCCAGCGCAATCAGGTTGGGCAACGTCAACAAGAGCAGCGTCGGGATGATCGCCCCGGATTTGAGCATTGCCGCCCGCTTGTCAGCGCGGTGTGCGATAACGGCTGCGGGCGTTGGAGGGGGCACAGTGTGTGTCATGTCTGCCTCGCTTGTTTCCCGCCGCGGCAGGTCGTCAATCCTGCTGGCCGCTGCCTTGCATAGGTTCGACGCACGTCATGTCGATTCCAGATTTGCAACAGATAGCCGCCATTCGCTTCGACACCCATTTCCGGTCAACGGCACTGCTTCCACAATCGCCCGCGTCAGGACGTGATGCGGTGCTACCCTACCCGTTCAGCACATTGATCGCCGCGTGCACCTGCGCCTCGACGTCGTCGCGCGGGAGGCCCGCGGGGATCTTTGCGCCGACCTTGTAGGTGATCCGTCCCGGGCGTTTGATCACGTGGTGATAGGTCGCCCCGCTATTCACCGCGATCGGCACCACCGGCAGCTTCAGCAGCTTGTAAAGCCCCGCAAACCCCGCTTGCAGCGGCGGCTGCGTGCCGTGCGCCACGCGCGTGCCTTCGGGGAAGATCACCAAGGGGCGGCCCTCGTCCAGCCGCTGTTTCGCCAGCGCCAGCATCCCGCGCAAGGTCGTTGCGCCCTTGTCGCGCGCCACCGGGATCAGGCCGTAGACCAGCGCCGAGTAGCCCCAGCCGGGGATCGCGAACAACTCCTGCTTGGCGAACACCGCCGGATGGGTAAACAGCCGCGGGGTATCGATCGCCTCGAAAAAGCTCTCGTGCTTGACCGCGATCAGCACCGGGCCATCGGGCAGGGTGCCGTCAAGCACCACCTCGATGCCGAGCAGCGTCTCAACGCACCACAAATGCCACGCGCCCCACTGCGCCACGATCCCCCGCAGCCACGCCTTGCGCGCCACAACCGCGATCACCGAGGCCAGCACCAGCACCGCGGTGCCGCCATAGAACAGCGCGTAGAAAACAAGGCTGCGAAGGGCTGCGAGCAGCGTGCTCAAAGGTCCGCCAGCCCAGCCGCCCGGCTCGCCAGCAGCTTGTGATATTCGAGGAACAGCGTGCCAAGATCGGGCTGCGATGGCACGGCATCGCGGATCACGGTAACGTGATCGGGCAGCGTCCGGTCAAGCTCCCCGGCAGCGCGGCGCATATGCCAGTCGGTGGTGACCAGCCGCAATGACCGCACCTCGTTCTGCGCCACCCACTTGGCCGTCTCTGCGGCGTTGGAACGGGTGTCGACCGCCGCGAAGCCCAGGGTCACGCAGCATGCCATGGTGCGCGGCGAGACACCGAACTCGGCGGCGAACTCGCCGGGCCGCACGTCCGGATCAACCCCGCTGACCAGCATCTTGGCCGCCAGCCCTTGATCGAGCACCGCCAACCCTCGCGCGATCCGCCCCGGCCCCCCGGTCGGGACAATCACCGCATCGGTCGTCTCGCCGTCGGAAGGCTGGGGCAGCGCCACAACGAACCACAGGAAGCCGATCACCCAGGCCAGAAACAACAATGAAAGCGCACGCCGGATCATGATCATGGCCCTAGAGCATGTCCCTGAGGGCAAGCGCAATGGTGATGCGTGCGGTGGCCAGAGCCAGCAGCACGCCAGCGACCGGGATCGCCGCGATCACGAGCCAATCGACCAGCATCAGGCCGCCGCCGCTCACC
>RDXA01000357.1 GCA_004292705.1 Sphingomonadales bacterium
GGGCTGGCGTGAGCGCGCCCGAACTGACGGTCCGTATCGCCTCCTCGGTCGGCAGTTTTGACCGGGATGAATGGAACGGGCTGGGCGGCAAGGACAATCCCTTTGTCTCCCATGAATTCCTGACCGCGATGGAGGATTCGGGCTCGGTCGGCCCCGGCACCGGCTGGGAGCCAGCACCGATTGTCATCACCGACGATGCAGGGCTGTTGCTGGCGGCGATGCCATCTTACGCGAAGGGGCATTCGCAGGGCGAATATGTGTTCGACCATTCGTGGGCGGATGCCTGGCACCGCGCGGGCGGGCGGTATTATCCCAAACTCCAGATCGCCGCGCCCTTCACTCCGGCAACCGGTCCGCGCTTGCTGCTGAGCGACGAGAGCTTTGCGCCGCACCTGCTGAAAGGGGCTGAGGCGGTCTGTCTCCAGAACAAGATGTCTTCCGCTCATGCGACCTTTATCGCCCCCGAACAATTGCCTCTGTTCGAAGCCGGCGGCTGGATGCCGCGATCCGATATCCAGTTCCACTGGTTCAATCGCGGCTATGCGAGGTTTGATGATTTCCTTGCCGCGCTATCCTCAAGGAAACGCAAGGACTTGCGCAAGGAACGTAGCGCGGCGGTTGAAGGGCTGCGGATCGTCCACCTTTCCGGTGCTGACATTCGCGAGGAACACTGGGACGCCTTCTGGGTGTTCTATCAGGACACCGGGGCGCGGAAATGGGGGAGCCCATACCTGACCCGCGAGGCCTTCAGTTTGCTGGGCGAGCGGATGGGGGAGCGGATCGTGCTGATCCTCGCCTATGATGGAACGGTGCCGATCGCGGGAGCGCTGAACTTTGTCGGCAAGGATGCGCTCTATGGTCGCTATTGGGGCTGCACCCGCGAAGTACGATTTCTGCATTTCGAGCTGTGCTACTATCAGGCGATCGACATTGCGATTGCCCGGGGACTTGCAAGGGTCGAGGCCGGCGCGCAGGGTGGCCACAAGCTGGCCCGAGGTTATGAGCCGGTGCAAACGCTCTCGGCCCACTGGATCGCCGATCCGGGCTTCCGCGCGGCGGTTGCCGATTTCCTTGAGCGCGAGCGCGCGGGGGTGGCGAGCGACCAGCTCTACCTCGATAGCCGTACCCCGTTCAGGAAAGGCGACTGACGCGCCTTACGCAGCGCGCTGGCGACCTTCAGCGAGCCACTGACGCGCACGACGCTGGGCCTCGGCGATCTCGCGGGCCGTCATGTCCTCGGAAATGTCGGCGCGGCAATGGCCGGCTTCCTCATGCCCGCGTGCGGCCGCGAGGTTGAACCACTTGTGCGCTTCGATAAGATCGCAGGGTGCGCCATTGCTTCCGGTCGAGAAGGCGACGCCCAGATCGAAGCAGGCCTCGGCCTGACCGCGTCCAGCCTCTGCCAGCCATGCCCCAAGAATGCTCTCGTCCGCTGCTTCGCGCGAAATATTCGCTCCGATCGCGATGATGTTCATAGTGTGGTCCCCGTCTTCACCGGATCGCCCCCCAAGGCGACCTTCCGTGATCCGAGAAGTGCGGCTTTTATGGTCAAAAATTAGTTAACGACCGAGGCACTTTGTCAGGTGCGCGCTTTTGCCCCCACCTCATTGCCAAACCTGCTTGTGCGCCCAAGGGGCCTTGCCTATAGGGCGCGCATTGCTGCAGCTTGCTGGGACCAAGTGAGCCAATGAAAAAATTCAGGGCGTCAGGACGCGAAGGTCTTCCCAGCGGCTCACGGGATGAGAGAGCTTGATGCCAACCACCGCGTCTGACGACATCGACGTCCTCGAAAAGGCCAAGCGACTGCTTGCTCCGGACTATGTGCCGGGCGAGGATGAGGAATACATGAACGAGCGCCAGCAGGCCTATTTCCGGATGCTGCTGATCGAATGGAAGCGCTCGATCCACTCCGCCGCCGGTCAGACGTTGCAGTCGCTTCAAGATGGCCCGATCCGTGAAGCTGATCTCACCGACCGTGCGTCGAGCGAAACTGACTGGGGGATCGAACTGCGCACCCGCGACCGGCAGCGCAAGCTGGTCGCCAAGATTGACTCTGCTCTGCGACGCATCGATTCGGGTGAATATGGTTATTGCGAGGTTACCGGCGATCCGATCGGCCTCAGACGTCTGATCGCGCGGCCAGTCGCAACTATGACGGTCGAAGCGCAGGAAGCTCACGAGCGGCGCGAAAAAGTCTCGCGCGACGATTGATCTGCAACAAGCCGATGGTGAGTTGTACCGGCTTGGGACGCCCATCAACAAGTCAAGGACAGGCCGGGTCCGGTTTACCAGCTGTTAACTGCAAATGCGTCACCAGCGGAATTGCGACGCCGTGGATCTACCCGTGTGTTGGCAGGCAGTCCGTTCGATTGAAATTCTCGCTGAGGAGGCGATCCGCAAGATGACAGGGGTTGAGACACGCAGCGTTGCGCGCGACAGCCTGTTTCTGCTGGCTGATATCCGCGTTGAACAGGGCGCCGAGGCCCACCGCGTCCGGGTGCGCAATCTTTCGGATGGCGGCATGATGGGCGAAGGCAACCTGCGCGTACAGCGAGGGCACCGCGTTTCGGTCGAGCTGCGCAATGTTGGCGCGGTCGGCGGGACGGTTGCTTGGGTGCAGGACAACCGCTTTGGCGTTGCTTTCGATGAAGAGATCGATTCCCAGAACGCGCGTCGACCCCTGCAGGCGGCGGAGGATCCCGCTGCGGCGGTCGCCTCGCCCTCGTGGGCTCACCGTGCCCCGCGCCCGCCCGAGCCGAGCCAGTTGCGCAAGATCTGAGCGCATTTCCGGGCACTGCCCTATCACCCACGCTGACCGCCGGTTCGCAACCTGCTAGACACGGTGCGATGCGATTCTGGCTGCCTCTGCTTGCTGCGCTGGCACTGTCGTCCTGCGGTCCTTCGGATGGCGGAGGGGCGGTCGAGGTGGCGATCATTGGTGCCCCGGGTAGCCTGTATCAGCAAGGTGTGCGGCTTGCCCCTCCCGCGCAGCATGTTCGCGGCGCGACCTTCGAAGGGCTGGTTGCGCTCGATCAGGCGGGGCAGGTTGTTCCCGCCATTGCCGAACGCTGGATCATCACTGACGACGGCCTCAGTTACATCTTTCGCCTGCGCGACAGCACCTGGCCCGGCGGTGACGAGATCACTGCCACCGACGTGCGCCAGCAGTTGCGCGAGGCGATCACGCGGGTGCGCGGCACTTCGCTCGGGCTCGATCTGGCAAGGATACGGGATATCCGCGCCATGACCGGGCGAGTGATTGAGGTGCGCCTGACCGCGCCTATGCCTGATTTCCTGCGCCTGCTCGCTCAACCCGAACTTGGTTTCGTGAAGAACGGTAGCGGCGCGGGGCCGATGGCGATGTCGCGCGATGACGCTGATGCGACTGCACGGCTGTCAGCTCTGCCGCCCGAATCCCGCGGCCTGCCTGCACGGGAAGACTGGGAGGAGGTCGCCCGGCCCGTGGTTGTTCGGACGCACTCGGCCAAAGAGGCAGTCGCGGCCTTCTCGCGCGGTGATGTCGATCTGGTGATCGGTGGCAGCATCATCGATTTTCCTCAAGCCGAAGCAGGGCCACTTTCACGCGGGACAATTCAGGTTGACCCGGCAATCGGCCTCCTCGGCCTGACCGTGCGCCGCGAGACCGGGCTGCTCGCCGATCCTGCGCGACGCGAGGCGCTCTCCATGGCGATCGACCGTGCTGCGCTGATCCAGAGATTTGGCCTGAGCGGCTGGCGCGAGAGCAGCTGGGTCGTGCCACCCGAGTCCTTTGTCACGCCGCCCTATCCGGAGGATCGCTGGGGTGGTGCCTCGATCGACGACCGCCGCAGGATCGCCGCCGCCCGGATTCGCGCTTGGGCGGGGCCAGGCCGCGAGGCGGTGGTGCGTATCGCCCTGCCGCGCGGGCCGGGAAGCGATCTGCTGCTCAGGCAGCTTGCCGAGGCCTGGGCCGCGATCGGAGTAACCGTCAAACGGGCCGCGCCCGGACAAGCCGCTGACCTTGAACTGCGCGACACGCTGGCGCGTTACCCGTCACCGTTTTGGTATCTCAACCAGTTCCAATGCAGTCTCGGATCAGGTCTGTGCGCTCCGGCTGCCGACGCGCTGCTGCGTGCGGCGCTGACCGAGCGCGATCCTGGAAAGCGCGAGCGGCTCCTCGTCGAAGCCCATGCTGCTCTCGTCGAACGCGAGGTCTACATTCCGCTCGGTGCGCCCGTGCGCTGGTCGCTGGTGCGTGGCTCGATCCGCAACTACCTCGCCAACGCCTGGGGGATACACCCCTTGTTCCCGCTCTCACAGCCCACCACATAGGCGCAATGGACAAGCCACTGCCCCGCCGACCCGAGCCCATGGCCTTTGCGTTGCCGACCGGCAATGACCCGGCTTCCGTTCGCGCGCGGGTGACCGCGATGGAGCGGCTGCTTGAACGCAGCTTCACCATTCCCGGCGTCAACATGCCCGTGGGTCTTGATGCGGTGATCGGCCTTGTCCCGGTGCTGGGCGACATCGTTACCACCGCTCTGGGGGCCTATATCCTGTGGGAGGCGCGCAACCTTGGCATGCCCAAGTGGAAGCTGATGCGAATGGGCGCGAACGTCCTGTTCGACACGGCGATCGGCGCGATCCCGCTGGTGGGCGATGTGGTCGACCTGGCGTTCCGTTCCAACACCAAGAACCTCAAGATCCTCATCAGGCACATCGACAAGCAGCACCCGCAGACGCGGCTGATCGAGGGCTAGTTTCCTTGCCTGCCTGCGCACGCTAGGGGCCGGAGCATGAGCGCCGATGTCACCTACGCCAGCTACCTTGATCTGGGCCGCATCCTCGCCGCGCAGCACCCGGCGTCCGAGGCGCATGACGAGCTGCTGTTCATCATCGTCCATCAGGCAAGCGAGCTGTGGCTCAAGCTGTGCCTGCATGAACTGACCGCGGCGCGCGAGTGCATCGAGGCTGACGACCTGCGCCCCGCCTTCAAGATGCTCGCCCGTGTGGCGCGGGCGCAGGCGCAGCTGATCCAGAGCTGGGACGTGCTCAGCACCATGACCCCGCACGATTACTCGGCAATCCGCCCGCATCTGGGCGCGTCGAGCGGGTTCCAGTCGGCGCAGTACCGGATGATGGAATTCATGCTCGGCGGGCGTGACGGCAAGCATGTCCGCCTCCACAGGAGCAACGCCGATTGGGCCGACCGGCTGGAGGCCGAGCGTGGGCGGGCGAGCCTTTACGACGCGGCGATCCGGCTGCTGGCGCGGCGGGGCCTCGCGATTGACGCTGCGGTGCTGGCGCGCGATCCTTCCGCGCCCTACACCCCCGATGCCAGTGTCGAGGCGGCCTGGGCAGCGATCTACCGCGACCCCCAGCCGCATTGGGATCTGTATGAACTGGCCGAGAAGCTGGTCGATCTCGAGTACCATTTCCAACGCTGGCGGTTCGGCCATCTCAAGACGGTCGAACGCATCATCGGTTTCAAGCGCGGCACCGGCGGCACCCCCGGCGTGCCCTATCTCGAAGGTGTGCTCCGTCATGCCTTCTTTCCCGAACTGCTCAGCGTGAGAACCGCGATATGACCCCCGAAGCGCGAGCCGCCGACTTCGATGCCGCCGATCCGCTGGCGGGGTATCGCGAGCGCTTCACACTGCCCGAGGGGGTGATCTACCTCGATGGCAATTCGTTGGGCGCGCTGCCCAAGGCGACCCCTGCGGCACTGGCGCGGGTGGTCGAGCAGGAGTGGGGCGAGGGGCTGATCCGTTCGTGGAACAGTGCCGGATGGTTCGCGATGGCCGGCCGCGTCGGGGCCAAGATCGCGCCGCTGATCGGAGCCGCGCCGCACGAGGTGATCGCGTGCGATTCCACCTCGGTGAACCTGTTCAAACTGATCGCGGCGGCGCTCCAGATGCGTCCCGGCCGCAAGGTGGTGCTGTCCGAACCCGGCAACTTCCCGACCGATCTCTACATGATCGCCGGGCTCGAGGCGCAGGGCCTGGCCGAGCGGCGGCTGGCGCAACGTGACAAGCTGCCCGAGGCGCTCGACCACGATGTCGCGCTGCTGATGCTCACCCACGCCCACTACAAGACCGGCGCGTTGCATGACATGGCGGCCCTCACCCGCGCCGCGCATGCAGCGGGCGCGCTGGTGCTGTGGGATCTGTCGCATTCGACCGGGGCGCTTCCGGTCGACGTGAACGGCGTGGGTGCCGATTTCGCGGTCGGCTGCGGCTACAAGTACCTGTGCGGCGGGCCGGGCGCGCCGGCCTTCGCCTTCGTTGCCGAGCGGCATCAGGCGGCGCTCCAGCAGCCGCTGACCGGCTGGTTCGGGCACGCCGCGCCTTTTGCCTTTTCGGACGATTACGCGGGCGCCCCCGGCATCGACCGGTTGCAATGCGGCACGCCCCCGGTGCTGGGGCTGGCGGCGCTCGAAGTTGGCGTCGATCTGATCGCAGAGATCGGGGTGGGGCGGCTCTACGAGAAGTCGCAGGCGCTTTCGGAGTTCTTCCTCGAATGCCTGATGGCGCAAGGCATTGCGCTGGAGCTGGCCAGTCCGGCGCGCAGCATTGAGCGGGGCAGCCAGCTCTCGTTCCGGCACGATAACGCCTACGCCCTCTGTCAGGCGCTGATCGCGCGCGGGGTGATCGGCGATTTCCGCGCGCCCGATGTGCTGCGGCTGGGCTTTGCGCCCGCTTACCTGAGCTTCACGGACATCGCCGCCGCTGCGCGCCACATGGCTGAGGTGCTGACAAGCGGCGAGTGGCAGCGACCGGAGTTCAGCCAGCGCGCTGCTGTGACCTGACCGCTCCCGGCGCGGGCTGCTCATCGTGTTGGAGACACATGAGACACTGTCCAGAAAAGGAAAACCGTTCGGTCCCGCCCCGGCCATGAAAGGGCGGAGTCCGGCGGGAAAATGCATCATGCCTTGAGCTTGGCAGACCTCGACAAAGTAGGAAAGGGCGCGTCCGTTCAGCCGGTCGTCCGCTCGGCCTTGTCCTTCTCGTTGGTGCCCTTGATCATCGCGCGCATCTGCTCCCACTCGGCATCGCCCAGCGCGTGCAGCATGGGATAGAAAGTGCCGCCATTGGCCTGGAAGCCTGCGCCATCGATGGCGATGGTCTGGCCGTTCACATATTCCGCGCCCGGCCCCATCAGGAACACCGCGAGATTGGCAAGCTCGTGCATCTCGCCTGCGCGGCCCATCGGGTTGAGGTTGTTGCCCGAATTGCCGCCCGCCCCGCCGGGGTGCAGCCGCGCGCTCATGCCCTTGGTCGGGAAGAGGCCCGGCGCGATGGCGTTGAAGCGCAGGCCATAGCGGCCCCATTCGGTCGCAAGGCTCTGTGTCATGGCATTGATCGCGGTTTTGGACATGGCAGACGGTACAACAAAGGCGCTGCCCGACCACACCCAGGTGGTGAGGATCGAGAGGAAGCTGGCCTTCTTCTTCTCCGCGATCAGCCGCTTGCCGATGTCGAGCGTGACGTAGAAGGTGCCGCGCATCACGATGTCGGCGATGGCGTTGAAGCCATTGACCGAAAGGTCCTCGGTGCGGCTGATGAAGTTGCCCGCAGCGTTGTTGACCACGCCGGTCAGCGCGCCGCCATCGGCCCAGATCGCGTCCACCATTTCGTGGATCGCGTTCGCATCGCGGATGTCGCAGGCGAGCCCCACGATCTTGCCGCCATGCAGCGTGGTCAGTTCGGCGGCGGTCTCGTCGAGCTTGTTCTGGCGGCGGCCGCAGATGTAAACGGTCGCGCCCAGCTTGAGGAACGCCTCGGCCATTTCGCGCCCAAGGCCCGTGCCCCCGCCGGTGACGAGAATGCGCTCGCCCGCCATCAGGCCATCGCGGAACATCAGTTTTGAAGCGTCCATGCGGACTTCCTTTCATGCGATCTGTTTGGGCACAGGGGATTGCGCCAAATTAGCCCTTCCCCTTGGGGAAGGGTTGGGATGGGGGGTCTCCGGTCGATACGGCAGAGCCCCCACCCCCGGCCCCTCCCCGCTGGGGAGGGGAGATTTCAGGTCAGCTCTGAGGCAAACTTCAAAGCCCCAGCACGGTCTTGGCGATGATGTTCTTCTGCACTTCGTCCGACCCACCAAAGATCGTCGAGGCGCGGTTGTTCAAGTATTTGCCCATCGCGGTCTGGGCATATTCGCTGCCGACCGGCTCGGGCGCTTCGTTGCCGTAGAGCGGGCGTTCGAGCGGCAGTTGCAGCGCGTCCGGCCCGAGCAGTTCGAGGCGCAGCACATCGACCTGCTGGCCGATATTCGAACCCAGCAGCTTGACCAGCGAGGTCTGTGGCCCCGGGGCGCGGCCCTTGGCGAGCTGCGCGAGGATGCGCAGTTCGGTCACCTCCAGCGCCTCGGCTTCGAGCCGCACGCGGGCGAGCCGGTCGCGGAAGCGCGGATCATGGGCTAGCGCGCCGTTGATTCCCGAAGGCTGGGTCTGCGCGAGCTGTTCGAGCCGGTCGATCGATTGCAGCAGGCGCGGCGCATAGCACGATCCGCCGCGCTCGTTTTCGAGCAGGAACTTGGCAATGCTCCAACCGGCGCCTTCCGCACCGATGCGGTTCTCTGCAGGCGTGCGCGCGTCGGTGAAGAACACCGCGTTGACCTCGTGATCGCCCGACATCGAATAGATCGGCGTGACGCTGACCCCGGGCTGGTCCATCGGCACCAGCAGGAAGGTAATCCCGGCCTGCTTCTTCACGGTGGCATCGGTGCGAACCAGCGCGAAGATCCAGTCGGCATGGTGGGCGTGGGTCGTCCAGATCTTGGAGCCGTTGATGATGTATTCTTCGCCCTCCAGCCGTGCCGAGGTCTTGAGGCTGGCAAGGTCGGAACCGCTGCCGGGCTCCGAATAGCCCTGGCACCAGTAATCCTCGCCCGACAGGATGCGCGGCAGGAAGCGGGCCTTCTGTTCGGGCGTGCCGAATTCGCAGATCACCGGGCCGACCAGCCTGAGGCCAAGGATTGCCAGCGATGGCGCGCCGGCCAGCGCGCATTCCTTTTCGAATATGAACTTCTGCGTCGGGGTCCAGCCCGTGCCGCCATCGGCCTTGGGCCAGTGCGGCGCAACCCAACCTTGCTTGTAGAGGATGCGGTGCCACTCCATCCCGATATCCGGCTCGACGAACACGCCCGGCGTGCGGCGCGCACCATCGCGCAACCGATCGGGCAGGTTGTCCTTGAGGAAGGCGCGCACTTCCTCGCGGAAGGCGAGGTCCTCTGGGGAGAAGTCCATGTCCATGTCAGTCGGATCCCGTTCGTCGTATTCGGTCTTTGGTCTCAGGCCCCGTCTCTCATGGCCCAGCGGATGGTGCGCCGCAGCAGGTCATAATAGACATCGTAATTCCACGCGCACATTTCCTTGTGCGGGTAAAAGTCGGCCATTCCCGGCAGGTCATAGTGGCCACGGCAATGGCCCAGCGCGTTGTAAACGATCTGCCCAGCGCCGATATCCCTCGTATAAAGGATAGGCACGGTGGTCTTGTCCCATTTGCTCTGGGTGAAGCCGGTCGCCTCGCCTTCGAAGGTGGTCTGCATCAGAATGTCGATCGGTGCGGTGGTCTTGGAGAGGTAGAGCTCGTCCACCACCTCGAAATCCGCGATGCCCTGCGTGAGTTCGTGGGTATGGTTGACCACCTCGACCGGGAACTTGCCGATCGGCGGGTGCGCCTTGAACTGGGTGCCGAGCATGTCGAACACGTCCGGGCGTTCGTCCGGCGCATCGACCAGACCTTCGGCGGTGAAGACGAGGATGGAATTGGTGCCGTGGAGCGCCATCCACTTGCCACCCTTGGCCATCCACGCCTTGATCTGCGCGGCCTGTTCTTCGGTCGGCATCAGATCGCAGGTATAGGTGATGAGGAAGCGGCACTGGTCGAGCCGCTCCAGCCCCGAGTAATCGGCGGCCACGGTGGTGCGGATATGCGGGTGTTCGGCCAGCAGCTTGAGGATTTCGAGCCGGGGGTAGTCGATATCGTGATACTTGCCCGCGGCGATGAAGTGCGCGTCGATGCGGGTGGCGGGTTGCTGGCTCATGTTAGCTCCTGATCGACCCGCCGCCATCGACGGTGAAATCGCAGCCGGTGGTGAAACTCGCCTCGTCGGAGGCGAGGAAGACAACCGCGCGGGCGACTTCCTCGGGCTCGCCGATGCGGTTCATCGGGTGGGTGGCGGCGAAATTGGTCTCGATGTTCTCCGGCGTGTCGGCACCGGAGAACTTGTAGCGGTTGTACATCGGCGTGCGGATCGCGCCGGGGTGGACCATGTTGGCGCGGATCGGCAGGCCGCGTTCGGCCAGATCGAGCGCCACGGATTGGGTCAGCCCGCGCAGGCCGGTCTTGGAGGCACTATAGGCCGCCACGAACGAAGCCGGGCGCAGTGCGATCATCGAGCCGATATTGACGATGGCGCAAGGCTCGCCGCTCGCTTCCATCGCCGGGATCGCGGCGCGCATCCCGTAGAACGGGCCGTGGAGGTTGATGTCGATGGTGCGCTCCCACACGTCGAGCGCGCCGTCAGGCACGTTGCCGGGTTCGGAAATGCCTGCGATGTTGCACAGCACGGTGAGCTTGCCAAAGCGCCCGCGGGTGGCCGAGACAGCGGCTTCCCATTGCGCCAGCTCGCGCACGTCGAGCTGGCAGGCGGCGGCCCGTTCGCCCAGCTCGGCGGCGAGTTCCTGCGCTTTTTCCAGCTGGATATCGCCGAGCATCACGCTGCCGCCCTCGGCCACGATCAACCGCGCGACCGCCGCCCCGATCCCTTCCGCGCCGCCCGAAATCAGCGCGACCTTTCCCTGCATTCGGCTCATTCGCGTTCCAGAATGGCGACAGCGGATAGGCCGGGCGCGCCGTAAACGTGGGAATAGCCGAAGCGGGGCTTGCCCGGAACCTGCCGCTCACCTGCGCGCCCGCGCAATTGCTCGACGTTTTCGTAGACCTGTCGCAACCCCGAAGCGCCCACCGGTTCCCCGCAGGCGAGGCACCCGCCATCGGTGTTGACCGGCAAGCGCCCGCCGATCTCGGACCAGCCATTGGCGAGCCATTCCTCCTGCTCGCCATCCTTGCAGAAGCCGTTTTCGGCCATGTGCATGATTTCCGCACCGCTTTCGGTGTCCTGAAGCTGGGCGACGCCGATGTCTTCGGGGCCGACCCCGGCCTTCTCGAACGCGGCCTGCGAGGCGAGCACGGTGGGCTTGCCGCCCTCCTCGATGCTGACCCCCGCCTGGAACACCTCGAAGGAATTGGGCGGGCGCGTTTTCACCGCGATGCTGCGGATCTTCACCCCGTCGGCACCCAGCTCCTTCATCTTCTTCTCGCTGGCGAGGATCAGCGCCACCGCGCCCTCGGCGGGGGAGCAGAACATGTATTTGGTCAGCGGATCATTGATCATCGGCGCGTTGAGGATCGTCTCCAGATCGACGGGACTGCGCCGCCAGGCATGCGGGGCGAGGGTGCCGTTGCGAAACGCCTTCTCCGCCACCCGGCCGAGCGCAGTGCGGGTGATGCCGTGGAGCTGCATGTAACGCTGGATCTTCAGCGCGAAGAACTGCGTGGTCAGCATCATGCCGGTTTGCCCGTACCATTCTGGCAAACCGTAATCGGCAGGCTTGGCATTGAACGCGCCGCGCGGGTGCTTGTCGAAGCCGACCGCCAGCGCCAGATCATACATGCCGCTCGCAATCGCCTGCTGCGAAGCAGCAAGCGCGCTGCCGCCGGTCGCGCAGCCATTGGCGACGTTGGTGAAGGGCAGGCTGGTCAGCCCCAGCTCGTTGACCATGATATCGGCATTCCCCGCCGCCGCGCTGCCGCCGTACGCGCATTCGATGTCGCGCCAATCGAGCCCCGCATCCTTCAGCGCCTCGCGCACGGCATAGACGCCCTGTTCGCGGCCTGATCGGCCGTCTGTGCGCCCGAAGGGGTGGATGCCTGCGCCGATGATGTAGACATTCTCGCTCATGCGGCTTTGCTTTCAGCTTGGGAGACCGGACGGAAGGCGAAGGTGTCATGCGTCGTGTTGAACGGCACGATGCAGAATTCGAGGTCCATGCCCAGATGCAGGTCTTCCAGCCGCGCGTCGACGATGCGGCTTTCGACGATCACTTCGCCCGGCAGTTCGACATAGCCCAACAGGAAGGGCTGGAAATCGGGCGGGCCTTCGCCGGGGCCAGAGCCGGGGCCTTCATAGGGCTCCTTGGGCAGGAAGCCCTGCGAGGTCCACGACCACAGCTTGCCCCGGCGCGAGAGCTTGTAGGGCTCCACCCCCTCGGCCGCATCGCCGACCGGCATCGGAAACACGATCTCGCCCGAGGGCAGCTTGCCGCCCATCAGGTGCGGCTGCGCGCCGTCGCTCCACAGGTTCGGATCGATTTTCTGTCCCATCCGCAAGGCCCCCTCAGGCAGCTAGAGCATATTCTGCCAGCACGGTGTCGACGTCGCCGAAGAGCCGCGTCAGCACCAGCACGCGCTTCAGGGCATGGCCGATGGCGAGTTCATCGGTGATGCCCATGCCCCCGTGCATTTGCACCGCTTCACGCGCAATGACGTCGACATTCTCGCCGATAAAGGCCTTGGCCCCCGCCGCCGCACGCTGCCATTTCGCAGCATCGTCGCGATCAGTCAGTGCGGCGCGGTAGAGCATCGAGCGCGCCTGTTCTTCCTTGGCGTAGCAATCGACCAGCCGGTGCTGGAGCGCCTGAAAGCTGCCGATGGCGACGCCGAACTGCTCGCGCTCCTTCACATAAGCCAGCGTGTCATCCAGAAGCCGTTGGCCCAGCCCCACCATCTCGGCGGCGGCGAGCAGGCGCATCTCGGCGGCGATGGCGGCCAGCGCGGCGGCATCCAGCGCCAGCCGGGCGGCGGCAGGCGTACGAGTCAACTTGATCTCGCCTGCGATGCTGCCATCAGCCAGGCGATAGGCACGCACCTCCAGCCCGGCGGCATCGCGCGGGACGCAGAAGCAGGCGGTCTCCCCGCCCATGTCAGCGGTGACGATGAACAGATCGGCCAGCAGCGCGCCCATCACCAAGGTCTTTTCGCCGGTGAGGATAACGCCGTCCCCGCTCGCTTCGGCCTTCATCCCCTTGGGCTTGAGGCTGTAGCGCTGCCCGCGTTCGGTCCAGGCGAGCGTGGCGATGGTGGTGCCAGAAATCACGCCTTCGAGCGCGTCCACTGCCCCGCCGCGCTCCAGCAGCAACGCAGGCAGGATGCCGTGTTCGAGCAGCGGATCGGGCGCGTTCGCCTTGCCGATGGCGTCAAGCACCAGCGCAAGGTCCAATCCCGAACCACCCATGCCGCCCGCATCTTCACCCGCCGCGAGCGCGATCAGGCCCATTTCGGCCAATTGCTGCCACCGGCCCCGGTCATAGCCCGTGGGCGAGAGCCGCAGCTTGCGACGCGCTTCCACATCGATCGGCGCCGCGAAGCGCTCGACCGAGCTGACGAACATTTCCTGTTCTTCAGACAGGTCAAAATTCATGGAGCTCAGACTTTCCTGGTGAAGGTGATCGGCAGATGGGTCACGCCGCGCAGCAGGATGTTGGGCAGGATGCGGATTTCGTTCTCGTCGGCGACCGCGAAGTTATCGAGCCGTTCGAGCAGCTCGTCGAAGGCGACCAGCATTTCCTTGCGGCTGAGCATATTGCCCACGCACATATGCGGGCCCTTGCCGAAGCTGAGGTGGGTGCGGGCATTGGCGCGGTCGATGTCGAATGCGTCGGGATCGGGGAACTTGCTGGGATCACGATTGGCGGCGGCATAGCGCAGCTGCACCACGGCACCCGCCGGGATCGCCACGCCGCCCAGTTCGGTATCCTGCTTGGCGATCCGCCACATTCCGGCGGTGGGGGTTTCGTAGCGCAGCGCCTCCTCGACAAGGTTCATGATGACCTTGGGATCGCGCCCGCCGGCCGCCGCCTTGGCCTTGGCCATCTGGTCGGGGTTGCGGATCAACTGGAGCAATCCGCCGGCCAGAGTCGAGGTGGTGGTCTCGTTCCCCGCCACCATGAACTGCTGCATCAGCGACATGATTTCAGGGTCCGAGAGCGGTGTCTCGCCCTCGATCCGCGCCTCGACCAGATCGGTCAGCAGGTCGTTGCCGCCATTGGCGCGGCGATCATCGATGAGGCCCTTCATGTAGTGCTGGAATTCGACGAGGCTGCGCGCACAATCCAGCTTGCGCTGGTGATCGACCATCTGGCTGAAACGGTCGACCGCCGCGTCGGACCACATCTTGACCTGCTTGGGATTGTCATCGAGCCCGATTTGCCCGGCGATCATGGCGACCGGCAGCGGCACGCCGAATTCCTCGACGAATTCGCATTCCCCCCTGTCGGCGAAGGCCTCGATCAGCTCGATCGACTTGGTCCGCATGTCCGCCTCGATCGCGTTGACCCGCGGTGCCGAGAAGGCGAGGTTCACCAGCTTGCGGTTGCGGGTGTGGACCGGGTGATCGGCGGTCAGCAGGGTCGGCAGATCGGGCCAGCCTTCAGCCAGGATCGCCTGGATTTCCTCGTCCGATTCCCGCCCCATCAGCGCGGTGAAATCGTTCGAGAAGATTTCCGGCTTGGTGGTGGCCTCGCTGCACAGGTCGTAGGAATAGACGACCCAGGTGTTCATGCCTTCGAGATGCTCGATCGCGATCCCCGCATCATGCACGGCGCGGTAGTAATCGAACGGATCGATCAGCGTTTCGGGCGCAAAGACATTGCCTTCAGGCTTGTTCATATGGGCAGGCTCCAGACCCCTTGGAATTATGGAGCGAGCCTAGCCATGAGTGCGCCTGCGATGCGATGCGCGTTTGTGTTAGGGTCGGCGGTGGCGGGTCAGGCCGCAGGGGTGGCGGGCGCGAATTCGCGCTGGAATTCGGCCATGTCGAAATAGTCGCGCCAGGCGGTGATGCGGCCGTCTGCGCCCAGTTCGAAGGTGCCCATCACCCGGATCGCGGCGCGGCGGCCGTCCTTGAAATTGAAGGCATCGGTGCGCTCGGTCAGCACGGTGTTGCCGTTGGCGGCGATGGCGTGGGTCTGCCAGTCGCACTTTTCGATATCGCCGAGGAAACCCTCGACCATCGCGCGCATCTGCGCGGTGCCCACGACCGGCTCCATGGGGATGTTGTGGTAGACGATATC
>RDXA01000018.1 GCA_004292705.1 Sphingomonadales bacterium
GCGATGAACAGGATCATGCCGTAGCGCATGTGAAGCTGCACCACCGGCGTGTGATCGCCGCGCTCGGCTTCGATCACGATGTTCTTGAACCACATGAAGAAGGTGGCGATCAGGCCCGCAAGGCCCGCCCACATCACAATGCTGGCCGACTTGCCGAACAGATCCGGGTGGAAGCTCAGCACCATGCCGCTGGTGAACGTGAGCGCCGAAATCGAGCCGATCAGCGGCCAGATGTCGGGTTCGAGGATGTGGTAATCGTGGTTTACTTTGCCAGCCATTGGTCGTTCCCGTCCCTGGGTTGTGCGTCAAAGGTTCAATTGCTGCGCGGGCCTTCCGCGCGATGAAAGGTATAGCTGAGCGTGATCTGCTCGACGCCCTGCATGTTCGGATCATCCAGCATCGCCGGGTCGACGAAATAGAGCACCGGCATGGTCACTTCCTGCCCCGGCGCCAGAGTCTGCTCGGTGAAGCAGAAGCACTGGATCTTGTTGAAATACTTGCCCGCCTGTTCGGGCGTAACATTGAAGGTCGCCATCCCGGTAATCGGCTGATCGCTGTTGTTGCGGGCGATGTAGGTGGCGATATCGCGTTCGCCGATGGTGACGGTGTCGGTCGCCTGCCCCGGGCGGAAGGTCCACGGCATTCCCATCGCTGCGGAGGCGTCAAAACGTATAGAAATGGTCTGCCCCGTCGCAAGCGAGGCCGCGCGGGCAGCGTCACTCTCCGTCGCGGTCATGGTTGTGCCGCCGAAGCCGGTCACCTGACAGAACAGCCGATAAAGCGGCACCGAGGCATAGCCCAGTCCGAGCATAACCAAGGCGAAGGCGAAGGCCATCAGTCCGACCCGCACATTGCGGCTGGCAGTATCGGCGGTCACGGGCGGCAGGGTCGCCATCAGCCCTGACCTCCAATGCGGACGATCGTGATGGCGTAGAACAGCACAACGAAGAAGATCAGCGTACCTGCCACGACCCAATTGCGCGCCTTGCGGCGGCGCAGGAATTCGCGCTCTTCATCGGGCGTCATGCGATCCAGCCCTGATAGGCGGCGACGCGGTCAGCGACGAGCGCAGCGAACAGCACGAAGAGGTAGACAATCGAGAACTTGAACAGCGCCTTTTCGGGGAGCATCTTGTCTTCGTCAGCACGCATTCGGGTGAACACCGGCATGGCGAGCGCTACGAACAGGGCCGATAGCACCACCGCGACCGACCCATAGATCCAGCTCGTCCCACCGATATACCACGGCGCAATCGCGATGGGTGCGAGCAGCAGGGTGTAGATCATGATCTGGCGGCGCGTCACCTTCTCGCCCGCGACCACCGGCAGCATCGGGATGCCGACCTTGGCGTAATCGCTCTGGACGAACAGCGCCAGCGCCCAGAAATGCGGCGGCGTCCAGAAGAAGATGATGGCGAACAGCAACAGCGGCATGGCGGTGATCTCACCCGTCACCGCAACCCAGCCGATCAGCGGCGGAAAGGCGCCAGCACCGCCGCCGATAACGATGTTCTGCGGGGTGCGCGGCTTCAGCCACATGGTGTAGATCACCGCGTAATAGATCACCGCGCCCAGCAGCAGCGCCGCCGCCAGCCAGCCGATCGCGACGCCCATCAGGCCGACCGACACTGCGGACAGGAAAATCCCGAAATCGCGTGCATCCTCGCGCCGCATCCGGCCACCGGGGAGCGGACGGTTCATGGTGCGCTTCATGCCCGCATCAATGTCCGCTTCCCACCAGTGGTTCAGCGCGGCAGAACCGCCTGCGCCCATCGCGATCGCAAGGATTGCGGTGAAACCCAGCACCGGGTGAATGCTGCCGGGCGCCGCCAGCACGCCGCAGATCGCGGTGAAGATGACCAGCGTCATTACCCGCGGTTTGGTCAGCGTGAAGAAATCACGCCATTCCGTGGGCATCTGCGTGCCAGTCGCGTTCGGGGCAGTCTGGATTGCGGTGCTGGCCATTGTCTCGTCTGCGTTATGGGCAAGGAGCGCAACTGTCACAGCCGCGCTCCCCCCTATGTGTCACGCTCCCGCAAGGGAGCCGATCACGCCCCCAACCTCAAGCGGTTGCCGGACGATGATCGTGGTAGTCATTTGCGTCGGTGATCACCGGCAGCGTCTCGAACTGGTGGTAGGGCGGCGGGCTCGGCAGGGTCCATTCGAGCGTCGTTGCCCCTTCGCCCCACGGATTGGCTGCGGCCTTCTTGCCCGCGGCCAGCGCGTAGAGGATGTTGACGAAGAAGAACACCATCGAGCCTGCCATGATGTAGTACCCGAAGGTGCTGACTTCATGCCAGAAGGTGTAGGCTTCCGGATAGTCGGGGTAGCGACGCGGCATGCCCTGCATCCCGAGGAAGTGCTGCGGGAAGAAGATCACGTTCACGCCGATGAAGAAGGTCCAGAAGTGGATGTGGCTGAGCAGTTCGGAGTGCATCCGCCCGCTCATCTTCGGGAACCAGTAGTAGAAGCCGGCGAACATCGAGAACACCGCGCCCATCGACAGCACGTAGTGGAAGTGCGCCACAACGTAGTAGGTGTCGTGCAGGTTGTCGTCGATCCCGCCGTTGGCGAGAACCACGCCGGTCACGCCGCCCACGGTGAACAGGAAGATGAAGCCCAGTGACCAGACCATCGGCGATTTGAACTCGAGGCTGCCGCCCCACATCGTTGCGATCCAGCTGAAAATCTTCACGCCGGTCGGCACCGCAATGACCATCGTCGCCGCGGTGAAATACATCTTCGTGTTCACGTCGAGGCCCACGGTGTACATGTGGTGCGCCCAGACGATGAAGCCGACCACGCCGATCGCGACCATGGCGTAGGCCATGCCGAGGTAGCCGAACACCGGCTTCTTCGCGAAGGTCGAGATGACGTGGCTGACGATGCCGAAGGCCGGCAGGATCATGATGTAGACTTCGGGGTGGCCGAAGAACCAGAACAGGTGCTGGAACAGCACCGGGTCGCCGCCGCCGGCCGGGTCGAAGAAGGCCGTGCCGAAGTTGCGGTCGGTGAT
>RDXA01000019.1 GCA_004292705.1 Sphingomonadales bacterium
ACAATCGGCGTAGAAAGCGCATTGGGACAGGGTTCGACGTTTACGATTTGCTTGCCAATGTAAGCATAATTTTTAGCTCAAAGCCGCTCTGATACAGGTGTTGCAGTTTTTGTGGTCTGTGTAGAATGCTCTCGAATAAACTTCCATACAGTTGTGCGAATACGCGGCGAAAAGGGCATAAAGGGGTGGAATTGCAGCCAGAATTGCTTGTTCAGCGCACGGTGCCAGATTGCGCTGGTGTAGGGCAGAATAGAAGTATCAAGCGGCGTATGCACCGCCAAGCACGGCAGTTCGCCAAGCACGTGTTCACTTTCCTGCAAGGCGCGTAAACACTCGCTTTGAAAGCGCAAATCTCGTGCGCCACGCCCACCCGCAGGAAGTACTCACCCCACCCCGTCGCCGAGACGGCACAGGCGCGGTTGTCGGCATAGGTGCCTGCGCCGATCACCGGCGCATCGCCCACCCGGCCCCAGCGCTTGCCGGTCATCCCGCCGGTCGAGGTGCCGGCCGCAAGGTTGCCCTTCTGGTCAAGCGCCACCGCGCCGACGGTGCCGAACTTGTGATCGACATCGAGCGCGGAAAGCTGTTTGGCCTTCATCCGCTCCAGCGCCTCGCGCCGCGCAGGGGTGGCGAAGTATTCGGGCGGGGTCACGGCAAAGCCCTTGTCGAGCGCGAAAGCCTCGGCACCTGCACCCATCAGGAACACATGTTCGCTATCGGTGCGCACCTTGTCGGCGAGGAGGATCGGATTCTTGACCGTCTTCACCCCGGCCACGGCCCCGGCGCTGCGGTCGCGCCCGTCCATGATCGAGGCATCAAGTTCGTTGGTCCCGTCCCACGTCAACACCGCGCCCTTGCCGGCGTTGAAGAGCGGCGAATCCTCCATCGGGATGATCGCGGCCTTGACGGCGTCCATCGCGCTGCCGCCTTCGGCCAGCACCTTGGCGCCGGCGTCGAGTGCGGCCTGCAAGGCCGCCTCGTATTCGGCACGCCGCTCCGGCGTCATCTGCGCCGGATCGAGCGTGCCGGCTCCGCCGTGGATCGCCAGCGACCACTTTGGCGCATCGGGGGCAGGGGCCTCGGCAAGAGCGGCGGCGGGCATGAGGGCGAGAGCGATAAGCGCGATGAGATTCTTCATGGCGGCAAGGTGTAACGCGGCCCTGCGGCTTTCGCCAGCTTAACAGCACCGCTCATCCCCGCTAGGGCCGGGTCCATGATCTTTCGTGCTGCCACCACCGCCGATGCCGCCGCGCTTGCCACGCTTGGTGCCGAGACCTTCGTCGCAGCCTTCGGCCATCTCTACAAGCCGGAGGACCTTCACGCCTTCCTCGCCGAGGTGCACAATCCCGAGGCGGTCGCCGCCGAGATCGCTGGCGACAGCTGCACGCACCGGCTGGTCGAAGTCGACGGCGCGCTGGTCGCCTTCTGCAAGCTGCGTTATCCGAGCCACTACACATCGTACACCGATGCCCTCAGTCCGATCGAGCTTGGCCAGCTTTATGCCCTCCCCGGCTATACCGGCAGCGGGATCGGCGCGCAGTTGATGGACTGGGCGCTGGGCATAGCCCGCACGCGCGGCCATGATGCGATCCTGCTGTCGGTCTATGCAGAAAACTACGGCGCGCAGCGCTTTTACCAGCGCTACGGTTTCGGCAAGATCGCCGACATCACCTTCAAGGTGGGCGATCATTACGATCCGGAGTATCTCTACGAATTGAAGCTGTAACAACCCACGGGAGAGGGACATGAGCGGATTTGGCTGGGCCAGCACCACGGATGATGTGCTGGCGAAGATCGACCTGTCGGGGCGCACGGTGTTCGTCACCGGGGCGAACTCGGGGCTGGGGCAGGAAACCGCCCGCGCCATGGCGAGCCGGGGTGCGCATGTGATCATGGCCGGGCGCGATCAGGGCAAGCTGGATGACGCGGTTGCGGCGATCCATGCCCAGCATCCCAAGGCCCAGCTTGATACGCTGACGGTCGATCTCACCTCGCTCGAAAGCATCCGCGCCGCCACCTCGCGCGCGCGCCAGCGGTTCGACACGATCGATCTGCTGATCAACAACGCGGGCGTGATGGCCTGCCCTTTCCTCCACACCCATGACGGGTTCGAGATGCAGCTGGGCACCAACCACCTCGGCCATTTCGCGCTGACGGGCGAGCTCTTCCCGCTGATCGAGCGCGGGCAGCTGAAGCGCATTGTCAACCTTTCCAGCCGGGGGCACCACTTCGCCCCGGTCGACTTCGGCGATCCGCATTTCCAGCATCGCGCCTATGACCCGTGGAGCAGCTATGGGCAGTCGAAGACCGCAAACGTGCTCTTCAGCGTCGGTCTGGAGCAGCGCTTTGCGGTGCTCGGCATCCATGCCTATGCGGTGCACCCGGGCGGCATCCAGACCAATCTCGGCCGCCACATGACCCCGGAGATGGTGGAGGCGCTGATGGCGCGGGTGACCTCGCGCGATACGGGCTTTCAGTGGAAGACCATCCCGCAGGGCGCGGCGACCAGCTGCTGGGCCGCGACCGCGCCCGAACTGGAGGGCAAGGGCGGGGTCTATTGCGAGGACTGCCATGTGGCCGAAGTGGACGACGAATCCGCTACCGGAGGCGTGCGCTCCTACGCGCTCAACCCGTCCTACGCCGAACAGCTCTGGGCGCTGAGCGAGGATCTGACCGGGGTGAAATTTCCGAGCTAATCGGCGAGGAAACCGCGCAGCAGGGCGATCGCGTCCTTCGCTTCGCGGGTGGGCAGGATCGCCATGAAGACGTGCGGCGCGGCCTCGTATTCGAACAGCTTGGCGTCCACCCCGGCCGCGCGCAGGCGCTGCGTGAAGCTGCGCGAATCGATGATGAAGATGTCGTGCCGCCCCGTCCAGATGCGGGTCGGGGGCAGCTGTGCCATCACCTCCGGCGCAGCGTAGAGCGGGCTGACAGCGGGGTCATCCATCGTCCGGCCCGCCGCCACCAGCGCCCCGCAAGCGCGCAGGGTGCCGATCTTGAGCATCAGG
>RDXA01000020.1 GCA_004292705.1 Sphingomonadales bacterium
GCTGCCCGAGGAGGACGAGCTGCCCGAGCTAGAGCTGGAAGATGACGTCGAACTCGACGATCCGGAGCCGCCGGAAGAAGAGCCTGACGACCCCCCGCTTGACCCGCTCGACCCGCTTGACCCGCTCGAACCGCTCGAACCGCTGCTGCTACCGCCCGAGGAAGACGAAGAACTGGAGCTCGAAGAACCCGACGATGAGGAGCCCGACGAACCTGAGCCGCCCGAACCGCCGCTGCTGCCACCCGAGGACGACGAAGAGCCGGAAGACGAAGACGAGCCGGAGGACGAAGACGACCCTGAACCGCCAGAGCTGCCGCCAGATCCACCACTGCCGCCGCCGGACGACGACGAGGAGCTCGATGACGAGGAAGACGAAGAGGAGGAGGACGAGGAACCCGAACTGGTAACGGCGCCCGTCGATGAGCTGACATTGCCCGATGAGCTGGAGACGTTACCCGATGAGCTCGAGACGTTGCCCGATGAGCTGGACACCGCACCTGTCGAGGAGGATACGTTGCCTGAAGACGACACGGCTCCGGTGCTGCTCGACACCTGGCCGGTCGACGAGCTGATCTGACCTGAAGACGATGTGGTCGAAGTCGAATTGTCGATGTCGATGTCGACCACCACGCCACTCGAGCCGCCGGTCGTACCGCTGGTGCCGCCGGTCGTGGTCGTGCTCACCACCGAGACATCGCCCGAAGAGGAGCCGCCGCCGCCGAAGAAGCCGCCGAAGAAGCCGCCACCGCCACCGAAGCCAACACCGCCACCGAAGCCGCCGCCCCAACCGCCGCCCATTCCACCGCCGCCCGAAATCGGCGGCAGCGGCGGCAGCGGTGCGGGAAGGTAAGCCATCTGTGCGATCGGCGGGCATTCCTCCGCATTGAAATAGGCGTTCACCGCACCCGCCGGGAGGCTTGGCCCGCCGGGACCAACCGGCTGACACTCGACGGTGCGCTCCACGATCCGGCGGCGGCGCTGTTCCGGCATCGGAATATCACGCTCGCGCGTCTTGATGTAACGCGCACCGGTCACCGGATCGACCTGCACCAGCTTGCCGTCGATATTGGTCGAATAATCCGGTGCGTCGGTGTTCATCGGCTCGGCCATGCGCACCGCGCCGCCTTGCAACAATGCGACACCCGCTGCAGCGGCGGAAAGCTTCGCGATGGCCAGTTTGAGCGACATGGTCGTTTACCCTGCTTTTCTGCGGCAGTGGATGCGGGACGCCCGCACCTTTTGCCAAAATCAGCCTCCTTTTGATGTCAGAAGACGCACAGGGGCAATCGGGTTAACCATGCCGGAGCTGTCCAAGCGACCGGATTTGCCTCGGAATCGCCGGATTTCGGGGTCGCTGTCCCGAACTGGCACCGAAAACAGGGGATCGGTTAGCTTCCGGATTAACGCGGGAGCGCGAATCTCAGTCTTCGAACAGTCCGGCCTGGTTCGGAGGTGATTCTCTGGGCGGGGCAAGGTCTATATGCGCCCAACCATCATCATTGAGCACCCGCCCGCGCGCGGTGCGGGCGATGAGGCCGAGCTGGATGAGATAGGGCTCGACCACCTCCTCCACCGTATCGCGCGGCTCGGCAAGGCCCGCGGCGAGCGTCTCGATCCCGACGGGGCCACCCTTGTAGGTGGCCGCGATCATGGTGAGATAACGCCGGTCCATCGCGTCGAGACCGAGTCGATCGATTTCCAGCCGGGTGAGCGCCTCGTCCGCCACGGCACGCGTGACGCTGGCCGCGCCCGCCACATCGGCAAAGTCGCGCACCCGGCGCAGCAGCCGCCCGGCGACACGCGGGGTGCCGCGCGATCGGCGGGCGATTTCATGCGCGCCATCGGGCTGGATCGCGAGGCCGAGCAGCCCGGCGGCGCGGGTGACGACCCGCTCCAGTTCCTCGTGGGTGTAGAAGTTGAGCCGCACCGGGATGCCGAAGCGGTCGCGCAGCGGCGTGGTCAGCAAGCCCTGCCGGGTGGTAGCGCCGATCAGCGTGAAGGGCGGCAGGTCGATCCGCACGCTGCGCGCGCTCGGCCCCTCGCCGATGATGAGATCGAGCGCGCGGTCCTCCATCGCCGGGTAGAGCACCTCCTCGACCACGGGCGAGAGGCGGTGGATCTCGTCGATGAACAGCACGTCATGCGGCTCAAGATTGGTGAGCAGCGCGGCGAGATCGCCCGCCTTGGCGATGACGGGGCCGGAGGTGGCACGGAAGCCGACGCCCAATTCGCCCGCGATGATCTGCGCCAGCGTGGTCTTGCCGAGGCCGGGAGGGCCAAAGAACAGCGTATGGTCCATCGCCTCCCCCCGCGCGCGCGCGGCCGCGATGAAGACGGCGAGGTTGCCCTTGACAGCTTCCTGCCCGACGAATTCAGCCAAGCGGCGCGGGCGCAGGGCTGCGTCCGGATCGCCGGGTTGGCGGGCGGGGGTGTGGAGGGGGGTGTCGTCAGTCATGGGAATTGCATGAGTCACCGAGTCCCATCAGTTTGAATCCCGAGCGACATCGCAATTGATTCCAAACGGCTCCGAAAGCGGAACAAAACCACTAACACCAAGAGTCCAGGGCTGAGCCTTGCAATCCGAAGGATAGCTGTCCTCCCATGTTGCCCAGATCAGAGAGCTGTCCTCTCGGTATCGGATCCAGAGATACATGTTGGCTTCACCGCCGAGAGGGAAGTCGAACACTCTTCCGCTTGATCTATCGAGTGCGTAAACGGTTCGGCATCCGGTGCCACACCCGATTTGCGCAATGACCAAGCTACCACCATAGTCAGGAGGCGACGCGTAAGCCTCCATGAGGCGAGTGCGATAGTAGCGTTGATCGGATGTCATACGCAATGGCTTGGCCGATCCGTCGAAAGAACTCACGGTGAAGTCCTCGAAGTCTGAGTTGAATGCTGGCACCTTATACTGAGGGGTAGAAGTTGGCCTCGCTTCGACGAGCGGCTTTGGAGTTGGTTCTATCGAGTCCTCTA
>RDXA01000002.1 GCA_004292705.1 Sphingomonadales bacterium
TCCGTGGGAAACCTATGCCTATCAGGCGTCCAAGGCCGCGGTGATCCAGCTGACGCGGCGCATGGCGGCGCGGCTGATCCAGGACAATATCGTGGTCTCCTCGATCGCGCCGGGCGCTTTCCCGTCCGAGATGAACAAGGCCGCCAAGGACGCGCCCGACGCCAGCGCGAGCGGCATCCCGGCCAAGCGCATCGGCACGGCCGAGGACATGGCAGCCGCCGCGATCTACCTGTGCAGCCGCGCAGGCGATTACGTGGTGGGCGAGACGCTGACGGTCGATGGCGGCGTGGTCAACGCGCTGCTGCCCAACCACTTCGCCGATCCCTCGGGCGGGAAGGGCTGATCCGGGGGCGGGTCCGCCTACCCCATCAACCCGCGCACAAACGGGATCAGTCCGGTCTGGCGCTGACGCTTCATGCGCTCGGCCTCCAGAATCGCGCAGACCTTGGCGAAGCACACATCGATATCGTCATTGATGATGACGTAATCGTAGCCGTCCCAGTGGCTGATCTCGGCGCGGGCACGTTCCATGCGGGCAGCGATCACCTCGGCGCTGTCGGTGGCGCGGCCTTGCAAGCGCCGGTGCAGTTCGTCAATCGAGGGGGGCAGGATGAACACCCGCACCACGTCCTGCTGGTCTTTCTGGTAAAGCTGCTGGGTGCCCTGCCAGTCGATATCGAACAGGAAGTCCTGCCCTTCCTTCAGCGCGGCGCGGATGATGCCCTTGGGCGTGCCGTAACGATAACCGAAGACATGCGCCCATTCGTAGAAATCGTCTTCCTCGACCATCTGGTCGAAGGCGGAGCCAGCAGCATCCGTGACAGGGTGGTCTTGCCCGCGCCCGAGGGCGAGGACAGGATGAACATCAGGCCCCGGCGGTGGAGCTGATCGGCGGGATGGTGTGAGGTGTCGCCCATAGGCCCCGTTGCACCAACCGGCCCCCACAAATCAAGGGTGCCGAATGCAAGTGGCGATCAGGTCTGGCTGTCCGGCTGCTTGCGGGCGCGGCCCCCGGCGACCAGTGCCAGCCCTAGCGGTGAACGGCGTGCAAGGCGGCTTGCCCCCCACAAGGCAACGCTGGTTGCCAGCCCGCGTCCGTCGACCAGCCTTTCGGCCTTGGCCTGATCGTAGCTCTTGATGAGGAGTCCCTTTTCCATCCGGTCGCGCAGCAGGCCGCCAGCGGATCGCAGCACAATGTCGGCGATCACGAGATTGGTTGCGGCAACCGGGCTGGGGAGCGGCAGGCCACCAGGGCCAGCGGGGCTCGTCCCGGCGGTATCGGCAGTAGCAATCGGCGCGTCAGCCTTGCCGCGCTCGCCGCTGCGTGACCGCTTGCGCCCGGCCATTGCGCCCTATTTCTTGCGGCCGAAATCGACGCTGACGACGTTCGAGCCGTCAGGGTCGGTATCCGGTCCGTCATTTTCTGCGCTCTCGTGCGCTTCGGGCTCCAGTTCCTCGACCGCAGCCTGAAACTGCAGGCCGAAATCGACCGCCGGATCGAC
>RDXA01000358.1 GCA_004292705.1 Sphingomonadales bacterium
GGCTGGACCTCGCCCATATCCTGCTTCAGCCGGTCCCACTCCTCGCCCATGATCGGCACGGTCAGTTCGTCGAAGTGCAGCCCCGACTGCTTCACCGCGAGCCAGCCGCGCAGGGACCAGCTGGAGTAGTTCTTGTTGCCGATGATGATCTTCATTGCGCCGCGTGCTCCACCTTGCCGGGCCGGTATCGAGGCTCCCCCTAATCGTTCATCCCTGCGGTGTCGACGCTGAACGGGGAGACATTTGAGACACTGTGCAGAAACGGAAACCGGGCCCGCGAGCAATTGTTCGACCTGCGCCTCGAATTCCTCGCGGTTCATAGGCTTCGCCATGGCGCGAAGCACGTTGCGGGTCAGGTAGCGGCGCATCGCAACGAGGTTGGCAGGCCGGATCGCTGTAGGAAAATCCTTTCCTCCCCGCCCGCCCGCGGGCTATGCCGACGGGCATGACCCTGCCCCCGTTCCACCTCGCCTTTCCCGTCGACGATCTTGCTGCCGCGCGCGCCTTCTATGGCGAGACGATGGGCTGTGCCGAGGGCCGATCATCCGACGAATGGATCGATTTCGATTTCCACGGTCACCAGATCGTCGCCCACCTCGCGCCGGGGCAGGCAGGCGACCGGGCGAGCAACCATGTCGACGGCCACGGCGTGCCTGTGCCGCATTTCGGACTGGTGCTGTCGATGGAGGACTGGGAGGCGCTCGCGGCGCGTTTACGCGCGGGCGGGTGCGAATTCGTGATCGAGCCGACTATCCGCTTCAAGGGCCAACCGGGTGAGCAGGCCACCATGTTCCTGCGCGATCCTTCCGGCAATGCACTGGAGTTCAAGGCATTTTCTGACCCGGCCAACCTGTTCGCAACCTGATCCGGCCCCGGCCATCAGCAGCAGACGCCATGCTGCGCTGAGCTGCGGCATAGTCACCCTCAGGCTAACGGATTGCTAACCATTTTTCCTTAGTGATCCGGGCATGTACACCAATGCCCGCCTTTACGCCTCGTTAGCCTCGGTTCTTGTGCCCGCCATGCTGGCCAGTGCCCTTGCGCCTGCAACCGCCAGCGCCGGGGGCGTGACCGCTGGCACTCTGATCGAGAACATCGCCGTCGCCAGCTATGACGAGGCGGGCGTGCAGCGCAGCGTCAATTCCAACACGGTCACTGTGCGTGTCGACGAGTTGATCGATGTGACGCTCACCTCGCTCGACCCTGGCCCGGTCACCGCGCGCCCCGGCAATGCGGTGCTGACCTTCGAGCTCACCAACCAGGGCAACGGCCCGGAAGCCTTCCGTCTCGCCGCCAACACGGCGGTTGCAGGCAACGAGTTCGACGTTTCTTTTCGGGCGATTGCAATCGATAGCAACGGCAACGGCACCTACGAAGAGGGGATCGATGCGATCCTTGCCGAGCCGCAGACCACCGCCGTGCTGGCCTCTGCTGAGCGGCTGACGGTGTTCGTGCTGGTCACGGTCCCTCAGGGCACCGCCGATGCCAAGACCGCCAAGGTCGATCTTGTGGCCGAGGCCGTGACCGGCACCGGCGCTCCCGGCACGTCCTTCGCTGGTGCGGGCGTTGACGGCGGCTATGCGATCATCGGCACCACCGGGGCGCGTGTGGCTGCGCGAGGGGCGCTGATCTCGACGGTCGCGAGCGTCCAGCTCGCCAAGTCGGTGACCCTGCGCGATCCGTTCGGCGGCACCAGCGCGGTGCCCGGCTCCGTCGCCTCCTTCACGATCGAGGCCCGCGTCGAAGGCACGGGCTCGGTGAACAACCTCGTCGTGACTGACGCCATCCCGGCCGGCACGACCTACGTCCCGGGCACGCTGGCCCTCGATGCCACCGCGCTCACCGATGCTGCTGACGGCGATGCCGGCGCAGCTTCGGACGCCGGCGGAATCTCCGTCAATCTCGGAAACGTGGCCACCGGAACGCGCCGCGCGATCACCTTCAACGTCACCGTCAACAAGTAAGCCAATTGCCGAATTCTCGCAAACACAAGGGTTTAGCCATGAAGTCACTCAACAAGATGATGCTCGCTTGTGTCGCTGCTGCGGCGCTCGCCATGCCTGCCTTGCCGCTTGCGGCGCAGGCCAATCCCAGCCCGGTCACCCTGGCTGGTGATGTCAAGGCGGAGAAGATCATCACCGATGCCGACGGCAAGAAGCGCACCGAACTGGTCGAGCCGACCACCATCGTGCCCGGCGATCGGCTCGTGTTCGGTACCGACTACGCCAACAACGGTGCCGAAGCGGTAACCAATTTCACCGTCACCAACCCGCTGCCTGCCGCCGTGCGGCTCGCGCCTGATGCCGATGCGACGCTCGATGTGTCGGTCGACGGGGGCAAGACCTGGGGCAAGCTCGATGGGCTGACGATCACCGGCTCCGACGGGGCTACCCGCCCGGCCATTCATGCCGACGTGACCCACGTTCGTTGGGTGCTGACGCGCATCGCGCCCGGCGATGCGGGCAGGCTCACCTATCCAGCCATCATCCGCTGACCAGCGGGAGATAGCCGCCACGTCCTGCAGGCGGCTCACATTATGCAGGACAAACACTCGGGACCAGACCAATGACAAGCACAAAGCAGTTGCTGGGAGCGGTGAGCGCTTTAGCTCTCGTCGCAATGACCAGCGCCCCTGCCATGGCCCAAGGGACCAGCGCAGGTTCGACCATTACCAACAATGTCTCCGTCACCTACAATGTTGGCGGGGTGCCTCAGAATGCCCAGACGGACAGCGAGAGCTTCACCGTTGACCAGCGCGTCAACGTGAACGTCACCTTCGCCGGCACCGCTGCTACCAGCGTGGCGCCCGGCCAGCCCAACCGCGCGATCGCGTTTGACGTGACCAACCTGTCAAACAGCAGCGTCGACCTTGAACTCACGGCCGCGCTGCGCAACGGCAATGCCGCCAACATCGGCAACTTCCGGGTCTATCTCGACACCAATGGTGACCGGGTGCTGAGCGCGGCCGAAGAAGCTAACGGGCCGATCCCCTTCCTCGATGAAGTCGGCTCCTCCGCGACCGGCGTCACCGTGGCCGTCATCGTGCTGGCGGACATCGGCCTCAATGCCGTCAACGCCGACACCTTCGACGTGACCCTGACCGCCAATGCCCATGCCGCCGGCGGCGCGGGCTCGATGGGCACTGAACTGGTCGAATCCGCCAGCAACTCGGCGGGTATCGATACCGTGCTGTTCGATGGCCTGGGCGACACCGACCTGGCGCGCGATGGCGCGTTCTCCGACACCGGCAGCTACAGTGTGGCAGGCGCGGTCGTGACGGTGACCAAGTCGAGCCGTGTGGTGAGCGATCCCGTCAACGGATTGACCAACCCCAAGGCCATCCCCGGCGCAACGGTCGAATACTGCGTCACCGTGGCCAATGCCGCTGGTGCTGCAACCGCGACCGATGTGGACGTGACCGACGATCTGCCGACCGACGTGACCTATGATGCCACGTTCGGCATCTTCGTCAACGGCGATGCCGGCTGCGCGAACGGAACCTCTGGCGGCAACTTCGCTGCTGGCGGTGGCACTGCCGGTGCGGACCGAGTGACGGGCGACCTCAGCGACATCGCTGCCGGTCAGACCCGTTCGCTCTACTTCCAGGTCACGATCGACTAAGTGTTGATCAGGGCTTAGGTCTTGCGTGTTTCCCCCTCTCTGCGGCGCGTGGCAGCAGTGCTGCTTGCAGCGCTTGTGCCGTTGAGCGTTCCGCAGGGGGGGGTTCACGCCCAAACGAGTGATGGCGCATCGGTGCGCACCGTCACCAATATTGCCGAAGCCACGTGGGACGCTGACGGCGCATCGCAGCGGATTGCCAGCAACCCCGTCAGCTTCGAAGTCAGCACCCTCCCGCCCACACCGCCTTCGATCCGCGTGTTCCGCCGTTCGCCCGGAGCGGGCTCGGAACTGGTCTATCGCGCGCCGCAATGCGGCGCGGCGGCGGGACAGGCGCAATTGCTGCGCGCCAATGCCACTGCCAGCACGTCGGCAGGCGGCACAGCGACCTCTGCCGTCAACACCGCCAGCGTTCAGGTGACCGACAAGCTGCGGGGCGGCGAACCTCTGTTCTTCGAGATCACCGCCGTTGGCGCAAACCGCAATTCCGGCGCAATCGACAGTCTGACCGTCGTCCTCACCACCGCCGAGGGCGACCGCGAGACGATGACGGTGTTCGAGACCGAACCCGACAGCGGCGTGTTTGCGGGCGTGATCGATACGCTGCGCATCCCCCCCCCGCTCGCGCAGGAAGACTGCCGCTTGAGCGTGGGCGAAAACTCGCGCATCACCATTGCCGCTCGCAACCCCGCCAGCGAAGATTTTATGGTCAGCGCCGATGTCAGCGTGCTGGTCGATCCCTTCGGTGTCGTGTTCGACAGCGAAACCGGCGCGCCGGTCGATGGGGCGCGCGTCAGCCTTGTAAGCGCCGATACCGGCGCGCCCGCCACCGTGTTTGCCGAGGACGGCGTGACCCCCTGGCCTTCCAGCGTGATCTCGGGCGAGCCGATCATCGACGGCGCGGGACGCACCGTGCCGATGGGGCCGGGCGAATTCTGGTTCCCGCTCACCTTGCAGGGGCGTTACCGCCTCGTGCTCGAACCGCCTGAACCCTACACCGCACCGTCAGTTGCCCCGCGCGACCTGCTGGCGCGTGTCACCCGTCCGAACGGACGGCCTTATGTCATCCGCGAAGGCTCATTTGGCGATGTCTTCGTCCTCGACAACCCGGTGCCTTTTGAGGTCGACCTGCCGGTCGACCGTCCGGCGCTGGATCTCGTGCTGACCAAGACCGCCTCGCGCACCCGTGCAGGCCCGGGCGATGTGGTGTTCTACACCGTCACCGTGGGCAACACCGATCCGGATCGGGTGCGGCGCGGGGTGACGCTGACCGACACCCCTTCGCAATGGCTGCGACTGCGCCCCGACACGATCCGCGTCAACGGCGCCCCGGCCCCGCAGGCGGTCACCGTGTCGCCCGATGGCCGGGTGCTGACAATCGCGCTGGGCGACCTTCCCGCAGGCACGAATGCCCGTGTCACCTATGGCATGAGCGTGCGCCCGGATGCCCCGCCGGGCCGGGTGCTCAACAACGCGCTGGCCCGCGACGCGCTCGGGCGTCAGATGCGTGCGAGCGCTGCGGTTGATCTGGTGCGCGACGGCATTGCCGATCGCATGACGATCATCGGCCGCATCACCGCCGGGGGTTGCACCCTGCCCGAGGCCGAGCGCCGGGGGATCGCGGGCGTGCGCATGATGCTGGAAGATGGCAGCTTTGCGATCACCGATGCCGATGGCCGCTACCACTTCGAAGGCGTCGTGCCCGGCACTCACGTGGTGCAGGTCGCCGCCATGACCTTGCCCGAAGGCGCGCGGATGGTCGACTGCATCGCCTCGACCCGCAGCGCGGGCAGCGCGATTTCGCGCTTTGCGATCGGTCAGGGCGGCAGCCTGGCGGTCGCCGATTTCCATGCCATCCTGCCTGAAGGCGCCGCCGCGCCCGCGCTTGAAGCCAAAGGCGAAGCCGCACCCGCGGAAGAAACCGATTCCGAAGCCGGGGATGCACCGCAAGACACGCCGCAGGAAGCGGGCCTTTCCATCGCCGACTTCATGGCGCTGGGCGATGGCGAGGACGGCTTCCTGACGCCCGCTGCCGATGCCAACCCGCGCGCGCCCGCGATCCGCGTGGTGATCCGCCATCGCCGTGGCCAGACCGTTGAACTGCTGGTCGACGGCAAGCCGGTCGATCCGCTCGCTTTCGACGGAACCCAGAACCCCGAGCGTGGCAAGTGGGCGGTGAGCCAGTGGCGCGGGGTGCAGCTGATCAACGACCGCACCGTGCTCGAAGCGCGGATCATCAATTCCTTTGGCGAGCTCTCGAAGACCTTCACTCGGGAGGTGTTCTTCACCCGCACGCCAGCCAAGGTCGAATTCCTGTCCGATCAGTCCAATCTGGTCGCCGACGGTCGCACGCGTCCGGTGATGGCGATCCGCGTGCTTGACCGCAACGGGCGTCCCTTGCGCGAAGGTGTCTCGGGCACCTTCACGCTCAATGCGCCCTATCAAAGCGCCGAGCAGATCGACCGCCAGCAATTGAACCAGCTCACCGGCACCGCCCCGACAGGCGCGCGCTGGGTGGTTGAGGGGAGCGAGGGGATCGCCCGCATCGCGCTTGCCCCCACGATGGTCAGCGGCTCGCTGCGGCTCAACTTCGCCTTCGACGATGGCGAGATCACCCGCCGTCAGGAACTTGAGGCGTGGATCGAGCCGGGCGATATCGAATGGACCATCATCGGCCTAGCCGAAGGCACGGTGGGTGCGCGTTCGGTGGCGGACAACATGGAGCGCTCCGGACAGTTTGACAGCGACCTTGGCGATGATGCGCGCATCGCGCTTTACGCCAAGGGCCGGGTGCTGGGGAAATACCTGCTCACCCTCGCCTATGACAGCGCCAAGCAGCGCGAGGACGCCCGCGTGCTCGGCGCGATCGATCCGGCCGCCTATTACACCGTGTTCGGCGACGCCTCGGCCCGCCAGTTCGATGCTGCCAGCCGCGAAAAGCTGTATGTCCGCATCGAAACCGCTGCCTTCTATGCACTTTACGGCGATTTCCAGACCGCCTTCAACCAGACGCGGCTGGCCAACTACAACCGCACCGCGACCGGGGTGAAGGCCGAGGCACGCGTCGGCGGGGTAAAGGCACAAGGCTTCGCTGCCGAGATTTCGAGCCGCTTCCAGCGCCAGGAAATCCAGGGTCAGGGCATCTCCGGCCCTTACAGCCTCGCCAGCCGCCGTATCCTTGCCAATTCCGAACGGGTGACCATCGAGGTGCGCGATCGCTTCCGCCCGGAGCAGATCGTCACAAGCCGCGCGCTCACGCGCTTTACCGATTACGATATCGACCTGCTGGCCGGCACGATCCGCTTTGCCGCGCCGGTGCTGAGCCGCGATGAAAACCTCAACCCGCAATTCATCGTCATCGAATTCGAGACCGACAGTGCCGGCGAGGCCGAGTTGAATGCCGGGGTGCGGGCCGACTGGACCAGCGCCGACGGGGACATCCGCATCGGTGCCACCGCCATCACCGACGCTGGGCTGGAAGGCGATAATGGCCAGGGCCGCCGGACCGATATCGGGGCGGTGGACCTGCTTGCGCGCGTCGGCGATAACACCGAGGTTCGTGCCGAGATCGGGGTCAGCCGCCGCGAAGGCGATTCAGCGGTGGGCTGGCTGGCCGAAGTCCAGCACCAGACCGGCAAGCTCGACATCATCGCCTATGCCCGCCAGATCGACGCCGATTATGGCATCGGCCAGCAAAACGTTGTGGATCGTGGCCGCCGCAAACTCGGGATGGATGGCCGCGTGCTGCTGAACGAGCATCTGAGCTTCGTCGGCAGCATGTGGCAGGACGACAGCCTGACCGACGCCGCACGCCGCCGGGCGGCGCAGGGTCAGGTGGTGCTGACCCGCCAGCGCACCGACCTGCGCCTCGGCATCACCCATTTCAACGATCGGCTTGCCGATGGCACCAAGGCGGCCTCGACCGTGCTCGAAGCAGGCGCAACCCAGCGGCTGCTGGCCAACCGGCTCGAGCTTTCGGCGGGCACCGCGATCGCGCTCGGCAAGGCCGAAAGCCTCGATCTGCCTGCGCGCCACCGGCTCGGCCTGCGCTATGCGATTACGCAGGATGTGCGCCTGGTGGGCACCTACGAGCTGGCTGACGGCGAGACTCTCAACGCGCGCCAGCTGCGCGGCGGGATCGAGGTTTCGCCGTGGCAGGGCGGACAGGTCGTCACCACGCTGGGCGAAGAGACCATCGGCGAGAATGGCACGCGCAGCTTTGCCGCCTTCGGCCTGTCACAAACGTTGCAGGTGAGCCCTGAACTGACCATCGACGCCACCGTCGACGGCAACCGCACCCTGGACGGCAACCCGGGCACAGCGGGCGTGGTCAACCCCGCCCAGCCGACCGCCTCCGGCGGCCAGATCACCGGGGGGCTGCTGTTCGAGGATTTCACCGCCGTCACCTTTGGTGCGGCCTGGCGCAAGGACCGCTGGAGCATCACCGCGCGCGGCGAGCTGCGCGATGGCGAGACCGCCGACCGCAAGGGCGCGCTGTTCGGGGCGATCCGCCAGCTTGGCGAGGGCAGCCTTGTCGGCTCGGGCCTGACCTGGACCCTGTCCGAAACTACGGGCGGCGCAACGGCGGAGATTCTCGATGCCAGCATCGCCTTCGCCCACCGCCCCGACGCCTCCCCGCTCGCGATGCTGGGGCGGATCGAGTTCCGCTCTGACCGGATCACCGGTGCGGTTGCAGGCGAAATCGGCGGCGCAGGCGGGGCCGGACGTACGGCACTGGTGGTCGATGGCAACGCCACTTCGCGCCGCATGGTGGCCAGCCTGTCGACCAATTTCAGCCCCCGCAAGTATCTGAACGGGGCCGAAGTGCGCCGCCACGAATTCGCGTTGTTCCTCGGCGCGCGGCACAATCTTGACCGCTTTGAAGGCACCGAATTCTCCGGCACTTCAGTGCTGGTCGGGGCCGATGCGCGTATCGGTCTGGGCGAGCGGATCGAGCTCGGGGCGAGCACGACCGTGCGCAGCAACCTCGATGACGAGGTTACCAATTTCTCTTACGGCCCGACTGTCGGGATCGTGCCGGTTGACGGCATGTTGCTGACCGTGGGCTACAACGTCGAGGGCTTCCGCGACGGCGATTTTGGTCCGGCGCGCAACACCGACAAGGGCGCCTTTGCGTCCGTGCGGATGATGATCGACGCCAACAGCTTGAGCTTCCTCGGCTTGGGGCGCTAACCATGGGCGCAGCCCGTCAGATGCAATTGCTAACCGTCCGTTTACCATGATTTCCTATGCTGGCGGCATGATCCGGTTGTGGCCCTTGCTTCGCAGGCTGATGGCCCTGTGTCTGCTGATCGTGGGAATCGCGTGGAGCGGCACGGCGCAGGCGCAGAATTGCGGCGCGGCGACCTCGCAGGGCTCTGCCCCGGCGAGCTGGCAGACCTATTGCTGGCTGAACCTTGCCCAGTACAACGACAGCACAGCGCGATCCGCTTCGGGGCAGAACCTCAGTTTCACGCTGACCGATGGCTCGCTGCTCAGCTTCAACATCAGGGTCACCGGTGGCACCGGCACCGCCTACAACGCCGTTACTTCCCCTTCGTGGGGCGGGTCATCGGTGGGCAACGCCTCGTTTATCGGCATTCCCGGACGGCCTATCCTTTACACCGCGTCAGGGGGCGTGCGGACCATCACGATGTCGGGCATCACCATTGTCCCGCCCTCCGGAGCGACTGCCTCGACCTTCGCCTTTGTGGTGGCCGATGCCGAATCCTCCAACGACGGCGAAGCCCTGCGGCTCGGCACCAATGGCGGGGGCTGGCAGGTGCTTGACGTCTCGCCCCCGATCAGCGGCAGCGCCTTGCCCCTGATCTCCGGGGTTGGCTCTTCCAACGTAACGATCAGCGGCGTTGGCGGCACGGTCGGCGCGCATATCCTTTCAAGCAATTCGCCGAGCACGGTGACGGTCGAGACCACGGCGGGCGGCCTGCAAGGGGTGATGTTCGCGGTGCGCTTTGCCTCGATCCGGCTGGAAAAGCTCATTGTCGGCCCGCGGGTCGATGCGGCGGACCAGTTCCGCTTCGAAGTGGTCTCGACCCCGACCAATGCCGTCCTGTCCAGCGGGGTCACCACGAGCACCGGTAGCGGCCCTTTCACGGCACCAGGCATCAGCATGGCAGCGGGCGTCCCCATCACGCTGCGCGAAACGATGGAGAGCGGCAGCGTGAGCACGTTGGCGCAGTATAATTCGAGCCTGACCTGCGTGAACATCACCGGGGCAACGCGCCCCGGCTTGCCCAATAACCTCGTCACCACCAGCGTCGATCTTGGCCAGCTGCAATTCGGCGAGGCGCTGGTGTGCACCTTCACCAACGTCGCGCACCCGCGCGTGCGGTTGATTAAACAGATGGGGACGGACGGTCGCCGCTTTGCGAGCAACCAGTTCACCATCCGCATCCGGGAAGGTGAGACGGTCATCGCCCAGACCACCACCACCGGCACCGGCACCACCATCGCCAACGGTGATACAGGTCCGGTCCAGCTGGTGGGCGGGACCACCTACACGCTCGACGAAATCGCCGCCGGCACAACCTCGCTCGGCAATTACATCGCGACCATGAGCTGCAACAACAGCTTTGGCGGCTCGACCACGGCCCTTCCCAACACGGTTGGAGGGACGATCAGGCCGCAACTGGGCGACACGATCACCTGCACCATCATCAACACCCGGCGCGCCATTGCCGTGCTTGAGATCACCAAGACCAGCACGATCATTTCCGATCCGATCAACGGCACCAGCAATCCCAAGCTGATCCCCGGCGCGATTGTGGAATACGCCATCACGGTGCGCAATGTCGGCACCGCGCGACCGGATTCGAACTCGATCGTGATCCTCGACGAGATGCCCGAGAACATGGCCTTCGCAACCGGGACGCCCGTCAGCTTTACCAACGGCACGCCGGTCAGCGGGCTCAATACCTTCAACCCGGCGACAATGGTGACCTATTCCTCGGCCGCAGGCGGGGCAGCGCCCTACACCTATACGCCCACCGGCAGCTTCGATGCCAATGTGCGCGGGATCCGCATCATCCCAACCGGCAGAATGAATGCCGCAACCAGCGCGACCAACCAGCCGAATTTCACACTCCGGTTCAGGGCGCAGTTGCAGTAACCGCGCCCGCCGAGATCAGGCGGGCAGCGGCCCGGGCCATCCGGCCATTGCTGTGGCCGACCCCGGGAACGAACTCCATCCGCCAGCCGAAAGGCATGTCGATACGTTCCGCCGCAGCGCGGGCCTCGGCATAGAAGCTTTGCCCCCGCGCCAGGCGGTGCGGCCCTTGCCGGTTCGCCTCGGGCGTGGTGCGCAAGTTGGGATCGGTCATGTCCGTATCCGCCGTGCCAAGCAGCACGGTCAGCGGCTTGCCCAATGCCGCCGCCAGCGCATCAGGGCCAACCGGGGCAGCGCCGAGGCCATAGGGAAAGCCGATGGCGCGATCGGGCATGGTATACCAGCCCGCATTGGCTGCAATCGCCTGCATGATCCGCGCTTCGGGCATGAACAGCACGAACCGGTGCACGAACTGCGCCCCGGCCGAGTGGCCATAGAGCGTGTAGCGTTCCGCCTGCGTGCCGAAGCGGCGGCGCACATCATCGAAGAGCGGCTCGATCGCGGCGAAGGACCATTGGCTGCGCGGGCGCGCGGTACCGTCGGCGGAGGCGAAGTAGCCGGTATTGTAGCCCAGCGCGCCGGGGAAATCCCGCGCCGAAAACTCGGGGACGATCACGATGAAACGATAGGTCTGCGCAAGGCCGGCCCACTCGTCGCGGTAGCGATCAGCGTCGCGGTTGACGCCGTGCATCACCACCACCACCGGGGTGTCGGCATCGACCTTGTCGGGCAGCTGATACCAAACCGGCAGCGGCGGTCCCGCCCAGCCGGTGAAGACGAACCGCCCGCGCGCCTCTGCACCATCCACCGCCGGTGCGGCGGCCAGCATGGCTGTCGGCCCGACCAGTCCGGCAAAGATTGCCAGCGCCATCATCGCGCGCATCAGCATGGTAACGGTGGCATCGTATGTCATGGTGGGTCCAATCCGGGCCAGAGCCAGTATTCGCGCCGTCGCTAGCGGAAGCGCGAAGGCTTGAGGTCATATTTCGCCAGCTTGTCGTAGATCGTCTTGCGCGGCGTCTGCAGCATCGCCTGCAACCGCGCAACATCCCCCTCGCAACGGCGCAGCGCATCCTCGAGCACGGTGCGCTCGAAGTCAGCGACGATTTGCTGCAAGGGGCGCTCGCCCGCCAGCGGCGCCGCCGGAGCGCCGGGATCGGCAAGACCCAGCACGAAGGCACGGGCATAGCCGGACAGCTCGTGGAGATTGCCTGGCCAGTCATGCGCAAGAACATGGCGCCACTGCGCCTCGCCAATCGCCGGGGCGGCGATGTCGAGCTCGCGGGCATGGCGGGCGGTGAACAGGCGGAATATCTCCGCCACATCCTCGCGCCGCGCCGCCAGCGGGGGAAAGGCGATCTGCACCGCACCCAGCCGGTGCCAGAGCGGATCGCGCGCGCCCACCTGCGCCTCATCGCCAAGCCGGGCGATGATGATGCGGATGTTGAGCCGCCGCGGCCGGGTAGCGCCGATCGGGAGCACCTGCCGCGACTCCACCAGCGACAGCAACCGCACAGTCAGCACGCTGCCCGCCGCCGCGATCTCGTCAAGAAACAGCGTCCCGCCATTGGCCCGCTCGATCAGCCCGGTGCGCGACAGCCCTCCACCCGCTGCGCCCGCCGCCGGATCGCGCCCGAACAGCAGCAGCTCGGCATCCTCATGCGCCAGCACCCCGGCATCGACCGCAACGAAGGGTCGCCCCCGGCGCGGGCTGAGATCGTGGATCAGCCGCGCCGCGTGGCTCTTGCCGGTGCCGTGTGCCCCGGTCAGCACGACATCGATTTCGGAGCGCGCAACGCCCTCGATCACCGAACGCAGTCGCTGCGCGGCAGGCGAGGTGCCGGGGATCGCACCCTGCGTGCTCCGCCCCGCCTCTTCGCGCAGCCGCCGGTTCTCCAGCGCCAGTGCGCGGCGGGCGCTGGCGCTGCGCACCGCGCGGATCAGATCGGCAGAAGCATAGGGTTTGGTGAGGAAGTCCGCCGCACCGTTCTTCATCGCCTCGACCGCCATGGCGATGTCGCCGTGGCCGGTGGTCAGGATCACCGGAAGATCGGGATCGATCGCCCGCAGCGCCGCGAAGAAGGCGATCCCGTCCATCCCCGGCATCCGCACATCGCTGACCACCACACCCGGATAGTCCCCGGTCAACCAGCCGAGCGCGGCGCGGGGATCGGGAAAGGCGACCACCTCCGCGCCTTCCAGCATCAAGGCCTGCATCGTGGCATCGCGCAAGGGCGGGTCATCCTCGACCAGTGCCACCTGAAGCGGAGGGGCGGGTGCAGGCGCGGTCATGCGGCGGGCATGATCATTGTGAAGCGCGCCCCCGTGGGGGTATCCTCGTGCACCAAATCGCCGCCGAGCTGGCGCATGATGTCCTGCGCAATGGCGAGGCCCAGGCCGATGCCTTCGGACTTGGATGTGACGAAGGGCTGGAACAGCGTCTCGCGCAAGCGTGCAGGCACCCCCGGCCCATCATCGCTGACGCTCAGCCGCACATGATAGCCGTCCGCCGTGATCGCCAGCGCGATCTGCCCGCCGCCGCCGTCCCTTGCCTCGCAGGCCTGCACCGCGTTCTGGAGCAGGTTGACGAGCACCTGTTCGAGCTGAACGTGGCGCGCGCGCACCGTTGCCTCGCCCGTCTCGGCAGACGGCAGGACCAGCGCCAATCCCTTCTGGCGGATCTGGTCGCGCAGCAGCAGCAGCGAACCGTCGATCACATCGGCGAGGCGGATGTCGCGCGGCTCCTCGGCGGAGCGGCGGCTGAAATGGAGCTGTTCCTCGGTGATCTCGCCAATCCGTCCGGCCAGCCCGGCGATCTTGGCGAAGTTCCCGGCCGCCTCGTCAGGACGATCAGCCGCCAGCAGGCGCTCGCCCGTCTCGGCATAGACCCGCATCGCCGCGAGCGGTTGGCGGATCTCGTGCCCCAGCCCGGCGGTGATCTGGCCGAGCGTTGCCAGCCGGTTGGCCTGCTGGAGCTGGTCGCGCAAGGTCGCGGTCTGGGCGGCGATCTCGGCGGCAGCGCGGGCCAGCCGCTGGCGGCGCCACAGGAAGGCTCCCGCTGCCGCCAGCACGATCAGCACCAACACGCCCAAGCCCGCGAGCCGCCCGTTGGCGACGGCCACCGAAACGCGGGCGCTGGGATCGGCTAGCAGGTGCAGTTCCCAGCCTGCGGGCGCGATCGGCTGGATCTTCTCGATCATGCGCACCGCCTGCCCCGCCCTTCCCGCGCCGGGCAGTTCGAGCGGTCGGGGCCGCGCCACGCCATAGCGCATCGCGTCGCGCTCCGGATCACGGGCGATCGCCGCCTCACCCCCGGTGGGCGCGGCACGGAATCGCCAGTCGGGATTGCTGGCCAGTAGCACGATCCCCTGCGGATCGGTCACGAACACGCCGTCTTCCGCATCCCGCCACTTGCGCTCAAGGCTGTCGAACTCGACCTTGACCGCCACCACGCCAAGTGGCGCTTCGGCAGGGCCGACCCGCTCGGCAAGGTAAAGCCCGGGGCGACGGCTGACCGTGCCGAGTGCGAATTCGGTCTGGGTACCGTCGCGGATTGCCCCGGCGAAATACTCGCGAAAGCCGTAGTTCGATCCGATGAAACTGTCGGGCTGATCCCAGTTGCTCGCCACCAGCGTCCGGCCCTCGGCATCCATGAGGTAGATGGCGGCGGCCCGGGTCTGCTGCGCCAGCGCGGCAAGTCGGCGGTTGAGAACCATGCGCTGCGTGCTGTCACCGCCCAGCAGCGCGGCAACCTCGGGATCGCCGGCCAGCACGCGGGGCACCAGCGTGAACTTGTTGAGCTCGCTTTCCAACCCCGCCACAAGGATCGCGGCCTGCCCGTCCGCAGCCGCGCGGGTCTCAGCCAAAGCCTGGACCCGCATCGCCCGATCCAGCCCCAGCATGGCGAGCGCCGACAGCAGCAACACCGCCGCAAAGGCGATGCTTGCCAGATACCAGCGCCCCAGCTTCCCCTGCACCTTCCCGCCTCTCCTCGCCGTCCCGGAGAGGGCAGCTGTGCGCTTTTCCGCACCGGCTGCAAGGAATTTGTGCGGATTTCCGCACGGATTCGTGCCGCCGCCGAGTTAAGCATCTGACAGCCGCCAGCGCGCACGCCGTTCTACCGCCTGCTTTATGTGCAGGTGCTGGCCGCGATCGCTCTCGGCGCGGCGGTGGGCCACTTTGCGCCCGAATTCGGCGCGGCGCTGAAGCCGCTGGGCGATGCTTTCATCAAGCTCGTCAAAATGATCATCGCGCCGGTCATCTTCGTGACGGTCGCCACCGGGATTGCCGGGATGCGCGATTTGAAAGCGGTGGGCGCGGTGGCGGGCAAGGCCTTCGCCTACTTCCTGACCTTCTCCACCCTCGCGCTGATCATCGGCCTTGTGGTCGCCAACGTCGTGCGCCCGGGCGAGGGGCTGAACATCGACCCTGCCACCCTCGATACGGCTGCCGTTGCCGACTATGCCGACAAGGCCGAGGCGACGACCATCACCGGCTTCCTGCTCGGCATTATCCCCGACACGCTGTTCAGCGCGGTGACGGACGGGCAGATCCTGCAGGTGCTGCTGGTCGCGATCCTTGCCGGGGTGGCGATTGCTGCCACCCGCCCGGCGAGCGACCTTGTGATCGACGTGCTCGCCTCCTTCGGCGAGGTGGTGTTCAAGCTGGTGCACATGCTGATGAAGCTTGCCCCCATCGGCGCCTTCGGGGCGATGGCCTTCACCATCGGCGAGTTCGGGATTGGCAGTCTTGCCAACCTCGCGGCGCTGGTCGGCACGTTCTACCTCACCTCGCTGCTGTTCGTAGTGGTGGTGCTGGGTCTGGTCGGCTGGTTCAACGGCTTTTCGATCTTCGCATTGATCCGTTACCT
>RDXA01000021.1 GCA_004292705.1 Sphingomonadales bacterium
TACCCCCGCTATGAAACCCGCCCGCCTGTTATTCGCAATTGCGGCCCTGGCTGCCCCGCTTGGCCTTGCCGCGCCGGTGCTGGCCGACGGCGGTATCTATGCTGGCACCGAGGGTGCCAAGCTCGCGGTTGGCGGATACGACGCGGTCAGCTATTTCCGGGGCAAGGGTGCGCCAGTGAAGGGCAGTGCGCGCTACAAGCTCACATGGCGGGGCACCGAATGGCGCTTTGCCTCGGCCGAGAATGCCGCCGCTTTCAAGGCCGATCCGTCGGCCTATGCCCCGCAATATGGCGGTCACTGCGCCTGGGCGATGGCGCAGGGCTATCTCGCGCCTGGCGATCCCACCGCCTTCGATATCGTCGGCGGCAAGCTCTACCTCAATTACGATCAGGGCATCCGGGCGAAGTGGCGCAAGAACATCTCCGGCTTCATCGCCAAGGGCGGGCCGAACTGGGCCAAGGTACCCGCAGGCAAGACCTATACGGGATCTTCCTGGTTCGGGCTCTGATCGGCTTGACGATGGGCAGGTGGCGGGCCTTTCCCCTTCGGCCCGCCAGCTGCACTTGGCCGGGTTACTGCTTCTCGAACGCGACGCTGATATCGAGCTCGACCTCGTCGCTGACGAAGGGAATGCCGTAGTTCACGCCGAAGTCCGACCGCTTGATTTCGGTCTCGGCTTCAAAGCCGACGGTGGCCTTCTTGTTGAACGGATTGGCACCCGCGCCAGTGAATTCGGCTTCGAAAGTGACCGGCTTGGTTACGCCGTTCAGCGTCAGATCGCCGGTGATCATCGCCTTCATCCCTTCTGCCTTGACCGCGGTCGAGACGAAGCGGGCGGCGACGGGCGCGGGGCCGAAGAAGTCCGGCTTGCCACCATCCTTGCCGGCCCGCAGCAGGTGTTCGGTCAGGCCCTTGCTCGCCGTGGTGACATTGGTAACGGGAATGGTCACGTCCACCTTGGCCGCATCGAGATTGGCCGGATCGAGCACCAGCGTGCCCGCGACATCTCCGAAAATGCCGTAATAGTCATTGAAGCCGAAATGGCTGACTTCAAAGGTGATCAGCGAGTGTGACGGGTCGGCACTATAGGTTCCGGCCGTGACCCGCGCGGGGTCCTTCGCGCCGGGAACCTGCGGTGCACCTTGCGCAACAAGCGTAGGAGCGAGCGCGGTTGTGCCGACCGCACAGGCGAGTGCTGTGGCGGTAGCGAGAGCGAATGATTTCATGATCGGGATCCTCCGGTTGCCTGCTCATCAATGAGCAGGCTTCCGGAGGGTTCCTGCGCCCTAGTTGCGGGCCTTGTCCACCAGCTTGTTCGCCGCGATCCACGGCATCATGGCGCGCAGCTTCTCGCCGGTCTGTTCGATCGGGTGCGCGGCAGCCTGCTTGCGCGCGGCCTTGAGTTCGGGCTGCCCGGCGCGGTTGTCGAGCACGAAGTTCTTCACGAAGCGGCCCGACTGGATATCGGCCAGCACGCGCTTCATTTCGGCTTTGGTCTCGGCGGTGATGATGCGCGGTCCGGTGGTGATGTCGCCATATTCGGCGGTGTTGCTGATCGAATAGCGCATGTTGGCGATGCCGCCCTCATACAGCAGGTCGACGATCAACTTGGTTTCGTGGAGGCATTCGAAATAGGCCATTTCGGGGGCGTAACCGGCTTCCACCAGCGTTTCGAACCCGGCCTGAATGAGGTGGGTGATCCCGCCGCACAGCACCGCCTGCTCGCCGAACAGGTCGGTCTCGCATTCCTCGCGGAAGTTGGTCTCGATGATGCCCGAGCGCCCGCCGCCGACGGCGCTGGCATAGGCGAGGGCGACATCATGTGCCGCGCCGCTCGCGTCCTGATGGATCGCGATGAGGCACGGCACGCCGCCGCCCTTCACATATTCCGAGCGGACGGTGTGGCCCGGGCCCTTGGGGGCGATCATGATGACGTCGATATCGGCGGGCACTTCGATCAGGCCGAAATGGATGTTGAGCCCGTGGGCGAAGGCGAGGGCGCTACCGGGCTTCATGTGGCCCTTGAGGTCGTTTTCCCAAATCGCCGCCTGATGCTCGTCGGGCGCAAGGATCATGATGATGTCGGCCCACTGCGCGGCCGCGGTGTTGGAGAGCACCTTGAAGCCTGCGTCTTGTGCCTTCTTCGCGGTTGCCGAGCCCTCGCGCAGGGCGATGGCGACTTCGGCAACGCCGCTGTCGCGCAGGTTCTGCGCATGGGCGTGGCCCTGCGAGCCATAGCCGACGATGGCGACCTTCTTGGGCTTGATCAGGTTCAGATCAGCGTCGGCGTCGTAGTAGACTTTCATTTCTTCTTCTTTCCACGTCGTCCCGGTGAAAGCCGGGATTCAGGGCGGCTGAGTGCGGCCCTTGTTGCTTGAGGTGCCAGCATTCGCTGGCGTGACGAAAATGTGTTTCAGGCCCCCACGGCGCCGCGCATCATGCCCACAATCCCGGTGCGGCCCACTTCGACGAGCCCCAGCTCGCGCATCAATGCGATGAAGCTGTCGACCTTGTCCGGCGGCCCGGTGATCTCGAAGATGAAGCTTTCGGTGGTGGTATCGACCGGGCGCGCGCGGAAAATGTCGGCGAGGCGCAGCGCCTCGACCCGCTTTTCTCCCGTGCCGGTGACCTTGATCAGCGCCAACTCGCGCTCGACATGCGGGCCAGCGGTGGTGAGGTCGGTGACCTTGTGCACCGGCACCAGCCGCTCAAGCTGCGCCTCGATCTGGTCGATCACCTGCGGCGGGCCGTTGGTGACGATGGTGATGCGGCTGACGGCGTGATCCTCGGTAATGTCGGCCACGGTCAGGCTGTCGATGTTATATCCGCGCGCCGTGAACAACCCGGTGATCTTGGCGAGGATCCCCGGCTCGTTGTCCACGGTGACGGCGAGCACGTGGCGCTCTGAGGCCGCTTCGGCAATCTTCATGGGCATGGGAGTGTCCTTAGACCAG
>RDXA01000022.1 GCA_004292705.1 Sphingomonadales bacterium
TGGGCCGGGAAGCCGTATTCCATCAGCGTCGGAATGTCGGAGGTGCCCGCCTCGGCCACCATCCAGAACATCGCGATCAGCATCAGCACCGATCCGAGCAGGGTGTAGAGGAAGAACTTGTAGCTGGCGTAGATGCGGTTGTCCCCGCCCCACACCCCGATGATCAGATACATCGGGATGAGGCCAGCCTCGAAGAAGACGTAGAACAGGAACAGGTCCTGCGCGGCAAAGGTGCCGATCATCAGCACTTCCATGAACAGGAAGGCCGCCATGTATTCGCCCACGCGCTTCTGGATCGCGTCCCAGCTGGCAAGGATGCAGATCGGCATCAGGAACACGCTGAGCATGATCAGCATCAGCGCGATTCCATCAATGGCGAGCTTGTACTGGAACCCGGCAAACAGATCCGCCTGTTCGGGGAACTGCCACTGCTGCCCGCCGATCTGGTAGTTCGACCATAGGACGATGCCGAGCACAAAGGTGACAAGCGTCGCCCCCAGCGCGATCCAGCGGGCGGCATTGGCACCTGCGAACAGGCACGCCAGCGCGCCCACCAGCGGCACGAGCATCATCAGCGACAGGATGGGAAGGCCTTCCATTACGAAGCGCGCTCCTAAAGCAAAACGTAGGTGACAGCGGCGACCAGCCCGAGGAGCATGATCAGCGCATAGGTGTAGACGTAGCCCGACTGGATCGACTTGGCCGCAGTGGCGCTGCGATCGACCACCCAGGCGATGCCGTTGGGGCCGAAGCGGTCGATGATCCCGATATCGCCGAGCTGCCAGAAGGCGCGGCCGAGCGCGAAGGCCGGCTTCACGAAGATCGCGTCATAGAGCTCGTCGAAGTACCACTTGCGGTAGACGAAGTTGTGCAGCGCCCCGAAGGTGGCGACGAACTTCGCCGGGATATCGGGCTTGGCGATGTAGGCGACATAGGCGCCCGCAAAGCCGATCAGCATCACGATCAACGCGGTGTACTTCACCCAGTAAGGCACCGCGTGCATCGCATGGATCAGCGGTTCGTTATAGAAGATAGATCCGCCCCAGAACGCCGCGCTGTCGAGGAAGGCGGGCGCGAACACCTGCCCTGCCGCAATCGCCCCGATGCTCAGCACGCCGAGTGGGAGCAGCATCGAAACCGGACTTTCATGCGGGTGATAGCCAGCTGTGCCATCGTGCGAGGCATGGTTGTGATCGTCATGCGCATGGTCGCCGTGACCATGATCGTCATGAACCGCGTGCTGGATATGCTCCGACTGCTCCCAGCGCGGCTTGCCCCAGAAGGTGAGGAACATCAGCCGCCACGAATAGAAGCTCGTCAGAAGCGCCGCACCCGCGCCCGCCCAAAAGGCGAACTGGCCCGCGCCATTACCGCGCGCAAAGGCGACTTCAAGGATCGCGTCCTTCGACCAGAAGCCCGCAAAGCCAGCGCCCAAGTGATAGACTCCGAGCCCGGTGATCGCCAGCGTGCCCGCGAGCATTGCGTAGAAGGTCAGCGGGATATGCTTACGCAGGCCGCCGTAATAGCGCATGTCCTGTTCGTGGTGCATGGCGTGGATCACGCTGCCCGCGCCAAGGAACAGCAGCGCCTTGAAGAAGGCGTGGGTGAACAGGTGGAACATCGCTGCCCCGTAAGCCCCGACGCCAGCGGCAAAGAACATGTAGCCAAGCTGCGAGCAGGTCGAATAGGCGATCACCCGCTTGATGTCCCACTGCGTCGTGCCGATGGTGGCGGCAAAGAAGCAGGTGGCGGCACCGACGATGGTGACGATGGTCAGCGCGGTCGGCGCGGTCTCGAACATTGGCGAGAGGCGGCAGAGCATGAACACGCCTGCCGTCACCATGGTCGCGGCGTGGATCAGCGCGGAAACCGGCGTTGGGCCTTCCATCGCGTCCGGCAGCCAGGTGTGCAGGCCCAGCTGCGCCGACTTGCCCATCGCGCCGATGAACAAGAGGATGCACAGGATATCCATGGTGTAGAGGCGCATGCCGACGAAGGTGATCGTCGAGCCACTCATGCCCGGGGCCGCCGCCAGGATCTCGGTGATGGAGGTGGTCTGGAACACCAGATAGGTGCCGAAGATCCCGAGCATGAAGCCCAAGTCGCCCACGCGGTTGACCACGAAGGCCTTGATCGCCGCCGCGCCCGCACTCGGCTTCTTGAACCAGAAACCGATCAGCAGATAGGAGGCAAGGCCCACGCCTTCCCATCCGAAGAACATCTGGACGAGGTTGTCGGCGGTCACCAGCATCAGCATCGCGAAGGTGAACAGCGACAGGTAGGCGAAGAACCGCGGCTGGTCCGGGTCTTCCTCCATGTACCCCCACGAATAGAGGTGCACGAGCGCCGAGACCGAGTTGATCACCACCAGCATGATCGCGGTCAGCGTGTCGACCCGCAGCGCCCAGTCGAAGGTCAACGTGCCGCTCTCAACCCACTTGAGCACCGGCACGACCTGCGCGGCCTCGGTGCCGCCGAGAAAGCCGAGGAAGATCGGCCAGCTCAGCCCCGCAGCCAGGAACAACCCGGCCGTCGTCACGCTTTTGGCCGCGACATTGCCGATAAAGCGGTTGCCCAGCCCTGCGATCAGGGCCGCCAACAGCGGCGCGAAAACGATGATGAGGATCGGATGCACGAGTATCTTACCCCTTCATCCGGTTGATATCGTCGACCGCAATCGAACCGCGGGTGCGGAAGTAGATCACGAGGATCGCAAGCCCGATGGCAGCCTCGGCTGCGGCGACAGTCAGCACCAGCATCGCGAAGACCTGACCGGTGAGGTCGTTCAGGAACGCACTGAAGGCGACGAGGTTGAGGTTCACCGCCAGCAGGATTAGCTCGACCGCCATCAGGATGACGATCACGTTCTTGCGGTTGAGGAAGATCCCCAGCACGCCCAGCACGAACAGGATCGCGCCCACGGTGAGGTAATGTTCGAT
>RDXA01000023.1 GCA_004292705.1 Sphingomonadales bacterium
CACCGGTTGGGCATCGCCATCCAGATCGATGATCGCGCCTTGGCCGCCGAAGATCGATCCGGTCGGCGCAGTGGCGGTCGCGGCGCGGGTGATCCCGGCGGCGCGGTGCACCAGAATGTGCTGCGAGGTCGGGTTGATCGCCGAAGCCGCATCCAGCGCCGCGCTGAACGGCGAAGCGGCGGCTCGCGAATCTTCCGTTTCCGCCACGGCCGAGACATCCGCGAGGCCAAGCGTGGTGACGGTCGCGAAGATCCCGGGCGTGACCCAAGCGCCGTCCGCATCGATCACCGTCCCGCCGGTCCGGTCAGTGCGGGCTTCGGGCCCGGCATAGACTACGCTGCCACCGACCACGACCACGGTGCCGCCTTCGATCGGCGCGCCGCCATCGCCCAGCACCAGCCGGGCATTGGTGATGGTGAGATCCTGAGCCAGCGCCGGGCTGGCTGCGAGCGCAAGCCCGCTGACCGCAAGGGTAAGGAGCCGCTTCATTTCACATCTCCTTCACCGGGCTGGCCAAGCTCGAAATCGCTGACGGGCCGCGTCTTGGGGTTCAGCGCGTCGAACATCAGCGCACCGTCGATCCAGACCTTTTCGGGACGCGAGTAGACGCTCAGCGGATCGCCGTTCCACAGCACGACATCAGCCATCTTGCCGGTTTCAAGGCTGCCGGTCATTTCGGCGATCCCCATCGCCTTGGCGGCGTTGTAGGTGATCCACTGGATCGCCACCGCGTCGGGAATGTTGATTCCCAGCCGCAGCCCTGCCGCCTGCGCTTTGGCGGCCTCCTGATTCAAGCGCTGGATGTCATTGGCATCATCCGAATGGATCACCACGCAGGCGCCCTCACGCTGGAGGAAGGCGGCGTTTTCGAGGATGCCGTCGTAGCTTTCCATCTTGAAGCCGTACCAATCGGCCCAGATCGCACTGCACACACCGTTTTCGCGCAGCAGATCGCCGATCTTGTAGGCCTCAACCGCGTGATGGAAGGCTGCGACCTTGTAGCCCATCTCCTTGGCCATATCGAGCACCAGCGCCATTTCGTCGGCGCGGTAGCAGTGGTTCTGGATCAGGATTTCACCCTTGAGCACCCCCACCAGCGTTTCCTTGCCGAGATCGCGCTTGGCCTTCTCGTCATTGGCGTAGTCGATCGCGGCAAGCCAGGTCTCGCGGTTGACCGCGAGGTTGCCCATGCGGGTCGACGGCATCCGCCCGCGCCCGCCATAGACGCGCTTGGGGTTCTCGCCGCAGGCCATCTTCATGCTGTAAGGGGCTCCGGGAAACTTCATCCCCTGCGTCGTTCGCGCTGGCACATTCTTGAGCGTGACCGAACGCCCGCCCATCAGGTTGGCCGAGCCGGGCAGGATTTGCAGGCTGGTAATCCCACCATTGGCAAGCGCGCGGCTGAATCCGGGGTCCTGCGGCCAGACCGAATGTTCGGCCCAGACCTCGGGCGTGGTCGGCGCGGTCGCTTCGTTGCCGTCGGAATGCGCCTCGACGCCCGGCGAGGGATAGTCGCCAAGGTGGGAGTGAATGTCGATGATGCCGGGGGTGACGAACTTGCCCGCGCCGTCGAACACTGCAATGTCGGCCGGGATCGGGGTGTCGGGGCCACCGACCGACACGATCTTGCCCCCCGACATGAACACCACACCGTTCTGGATCGCGCCGCCCTTGCCGTCATAGACGGTCGCGCCGCGGATGGCAGTCGCGATGTTGGGGTAGGGCTTGTAGGTCGAGGCAAACACCGTCTCGCCCGCCGGGGTGGCGGCAAAGGCGGGCGCTTCGGCGGCCTCGTCCTTGTCCTTGCCGCGCTTCCTGTCCTTGTCGCGGCTCTGAGCATCGGCAACAGTCGCACCCGCAACGAGCGCAAGCGCGCTCACGAGAGTGGCCAGCGCACCAAAGCGCGCCCGCATCGTTTTTTCTGGTATCATGACAGCCCCTTGCCGCTTCCCATCGTCGACTGTGACGGGAAAACGGCAGGGTGTCTATGTTGTTGGACGAATTTTATGTCCGTCTAGTCAGTCACCCTATCACTCGGCAGGGCGCGCGGCGACGGGATAGGCCTCGTCCATGCCATCGGCGGCAAGCGTGGTATCATCCTTGAGCGTGTCGAGGTGCATCAGCTTCTTGATCAGCGGGCTGACCACCAGCACGCCGACGCCGACCCCGATCGCCACCCAGCCGATCTGGTTATAGACGCCGAGCACGACTTCCTTGGCCGCACCTTCGCCCGAGGCCGCTTCCGAACCGGTCGCCGCGGCGATCAGGCCCGCGGCAAAGTTGCCGGTGGCCGATGCGAAGAACCAGGTGCCCATGATCAGCGAGGCCATGTGCGCCGGGGCCAGACGGTTCATCGCCGAAAGGCCCACGGGGCTGAGGCACAGCTCGCCGGTGGTGTGCAGCAGGTAGATGAGGAAGATGAACAGCACCGGGGTCATGTCGCCCGTTGCCGCGCCTGCGACGAGCACCAGAAAGCCTCCGCCCAGCTGCATCAGCGCAAGGCCGAACTTGGCCGGGGCCGAAGGCTCAAGCCCGCGCCGCCCGAGCCACGTCCACAAGGTGGCAAAGAGCGGCGCGAGCAGCACGATGTAGATAGCGTTGATCGACTGGAACACCGAGGCCGGCACCCCGCCGCGATCGACATAGCGATCCGTGTAGAGGTTGAGGCTGGAACCGGCCTGTTCGAACAGCGCCCAGAACAGGATCGAACCGATGATCAGGAACATCGCAGCAAAAATGCGGTCGCGGTCATGCGGTTCGAGCTTCACCACAGCAGTGAACAGCACGTAGCCGACCAGCACCGCGCCCGAGAGGCCGAGCAGGCTGCCGACCACTGACTGGTTCTGCACCATCCACCAGCACGCGCCGACAGCTGCGACGCCGACGGCGTAGAGGCCCCATTCCGTGCCCTTGCCGAGCGCCTTCGGCGGCTC
>RDXA01000024.1 GCA_004292705.1 Sphingomonadales bacterium
CGGCGAGGCCTGCGCGGGCATGGGCATCGAGCGCGGCCTCATCGACTTCGCCTTCCGGCTGCACCACCGCCACGATCTTCCGGCCGAAGCGCGGATCGGGCAGGCTGACGACGCGCGCGTCCTTCACCGCCGGGTGATCGAGCAGCACCGACTCGACCTCTTCCGGAAACACCTTCTCGCCCCCGGTGTTGATGCACATGTTGTCGCGGCCGATGAATTCGAGGCCGCCGTCGGCCGCCCAGCGTGCGCGGTCGCCGGTCATCAGCCAGCGCTGGCCGCCGATGACCGGGAAAGTCTGGCGGTTCTTCTCATCCTCGCCAAGGTAACCGAGCGGCAGCGGCCCGGTGCGCGCGACAATGCCAACCCCATCGCTTCCCGGAAGGATTTCGTTGAGGTGTTCGTCGAACAGCTTGGTCTCACGCCCCGGCAAGGGCTGGAACTTGCCGCCCCCGCTCGATCCGGCAGCAGTGGTGATGACAATGCCAGTGCCCGAGCTTTCCGAAGAGCCGAGCGCATCGATGATCATCAGAGCGGGATGATGAGCAATCAGGCGCTGCTTGAGCGCGGGCGAGAACACCGCCCCCGATGAGGTGATGCTGCGCAAAGACGCCAGTACCTCGCCCGCGTCGCCGCGCGCATCGAGCCGGTCGGCCAGCGGCAGGGCAAAGGCATCGCCCACGATGAACAGCCCGCGCGCGCCCAGACGCTTGACCTCGTCCAGCGCCAGATCGGCATCGAACTTCGGCGCGGGCAGCAGTGCCAGCGTGCCGCCTTTCAGCAGGTGGATCACCGCGGTGAACTGCCCTGCGCCATGCATCAGCGGGGATAGCAGCAGCAGCGGAGAGGTGCTCGCCGGGTGGTCGGGCCCGATGCGGACGGCCTCGGCCACCTGTTCATCAAGCGACCCGGCAACCAGCGGCGGCGTGCCGGGCGGGCGCTGCCACACGCCGATGCTGAACGCCTGCCACGCCTGATCCATCGGCCACATCACTGCCTTGGGCATCCCCGTGGTGCCGCCGGTCGCCGTGAGGAACAGCGCAGCGGGATCATCGTGGACGGCAAAGCCTTCCGGAACGTGGCTGGCGCACAGATCGGCCCAGTCGGCGCTGCCCGCATCGATCGTCAGCGCGCCGGCGGGCATCGCCGCGCGCGCGACTTCGGCAAAATCACTCTCGGTGAACAAGGCCTTCAAGCCGAACCGCCCGACAATATCGGCCAGCTCGCGTGGCTTGTAATGGTAGTTCACGTTGACCGGCACCACCCCCGCCTTCACGCAGCCGAAATAGGCGAGGATGTAATCGGGCGTGTTGCGCAGCATCTGGCCGGCAATGTCGCCGGGCTTGAGCCCGCGCGCGGCAAGACCTGCGGCGATCCGGTCGGTCATCGCATCAAGCGCGCGCCAGCTGACTACGCGCTCCCCATGCAACAGCGCGGGCCTCTCGGGCGGGATCGCCGCCGCCAGCGCCTTCAGCACAGTTGCAAAATTCGCGCCCGCAAAACCCATGTTCACAGCTCTCCCTCGGTCACTTTCGCTAGCCCCGGCGCTGGCCCGATTCCCCTACGTAAATGATGAGGACAATCGGAAAAATTGCGCTAGTCTCCCGAATCAGAACACAAAGAGAGGAGCAAGGCCTGACAATGGCTACAAATGTTGTCGAATTGCGCACGCCGCAAGGTCGCGAAACGCTTGAGCTGCTGCTCGATTCCGTCACCATCACCTGCCCGGAGGACATCCACGATGCCGCCGTGAACCTTGCGCGAATCGCGCAGGAGCGGGGGATGCAGATCGCGGTGTGCGACGACATTTCCTCCAAGGAGCCGATGGTCGATGCCGACGGCACGATCCTCAACGCCGATATCTTCCGCTGGCTGGACGATGGCGCGCGCTGGTGGGAAGACCACCGCCTCGCGCTGCACTCGCCGCTGCCGCGCGCCTGCCGCTATGAAAGCGAGCCCTTCTGGGTCAACGCCAAGGGCTTCAACACCCGCTGGCGCAACCGCTATCTCGCGGAGATCGATCTCAACGACTTCGAGAAGCGCGCGCTGTGCAAGGCGGCGATCGTGATCCCGGTGCACCTGCCCTTCGGCCAGATCTCCGCCTCGAGCTTCATCTCGATGGACCGCAACAAGGAAGACCTCTCGGCCGAATTCGCCGAATATGGCGCGCTGTTCGCGATGGTGACGCGGTGCTTTGTGGCGGGCTACGTGCAGGCCAACCGCACCAAGCGGCGCATTCCCTCGGACTGCGTGCTGTCGAAGCGCGAAGTCGAGTGCCTGCGCTGGGCCGCGATCGGCAAGACCGACAAGGAGATCAGCATGATCCTCAACCGGTCGCACGCCACGATCCGCTACCACATCCACCGCGCGGGCGAGAAACTGGACAGCGTGAACCGCGCGCAGACGATCTTCAAGGCGGGGCAGCTGGGTTACCTTGGAGCCAGCGACTGAAGTTGCTCTCCCCTCCCGCTTGCGGGAGGGGTCGGGGGTGGGAAAACGAGCGGTCGCGTAGGCCCACCCCGCTGCGACTAGGCCGCTGCGCGACCAAGTCTCGCTCCCCTCCCGCAAGCGGGAAGGGAGTTCGGGCTAACCCAACTTCCTCAGCGGCTCCGAGCCATCCCAGCCAATCCCTGCGGCCTTGATCATGCCGAACAGCCCCTCGGTGCCGCTGGCGCTCTGCAGGATCTCGACAATCGTGCCCGGCCCCGCACCGGTATCGACATAGAGCACATGGCCGTCCTCGCCCACTTTGCCCTCGACCAGCACTTTGGCCCCGGCATCCTCGGCTATCCGCCGCGCCTTCACGATATCATCGGTCAGAATGCAGGTGTGGTGCAGCGCCTCGCCCTCGCGGCCGCGATAGATGCTGGGGGCGTCGTTCTCCTGCCGCACCAGTTCGATCTGCATGTCGCCCCAGTA
>RDXA01000025.1 GCA_004292705.1 Sphingomonadales bacterium
CGCCACGGAGTGTCGTGTTCGCCGGTCATCGCCAGCACCGGCATGGCAAGCGCGGCGAGCACCACACGCGGCGCTTCAAGCGGGGTGCCGGGTACCAGCAGGTCGCGCCCGTCATAATCGGCAAGGATCGCCGCGATCAACGCGCGCGCCGCATCCGTGTGGGTCGCCATCAGCGGGTGCGCTGCCCATTCGGCGCGGAACGTCGCCATGTCGCCCGCCGCCGCCAGAGCGTGCAGGCGATCGAGGTCGATCACCTCCTCGCGCTCCACCAGCACCGGCAGCGGCGCGCCCGAGACCAGCAGCGCAGCCAGCCGCTCAGGGTGCCGCCGCGCGACATCCAGCGCAACCACGGCCCCGCGCGACAGGCCGAGCAGCGCGAAGCGATCAAACCCGAGTAATTCGGCGATGGCGATCACATCATCCGCCTCCCGCGCGAGGTCAGGCGGCGCAGTGGCGCGCCCGCAGCCGCGCCGGTCGGGCATGACCAGCATGTATTCGCTGGCGAGACCCGCAATCTGCGGCCCCCACATGCGGTGATCGAGCGTCCAGCCGTGCAGCAGGATCAGCGGCGGGCCTTCGCCGGTGACAGCCACAGGGAGCGTGCCGCCATCGACGGCAAGCTCACCATACCACACCGGCCCGCCGCCCACGGGGGCAGCCATTAGCATGTGCTCCCCCATGGTCCGATAGGTCTCAGGCAGCCTCTTCGGCGCGGAACGGGTTGTTGTTGTGATGATCGCCCGCCAGCCAGCGCTTCAGCTCCGCATGCGCAGACGCGCGGCGTTCTGCATCAAGCGGCTCGGCGCGCGGATCGTCGTGGGTGAATTCGAGGATCATGCCGTTGGGATCGGTGACATAAAGCGAGCGGCAATAGCCGTGCTCGAGCACATAGGTCTGCGGCTCGACGATCCCGGCGGCGGCGATGCGCTTGGCGAGTTCGGCCTGCCCTTCGGCATCGACCTGCAGCGCGATGTGGATGAAGGGGCTCGAGGGGATGTCGGGGCCGAACTCGGCCTGATCCGCAGGATCGGCAAACTGGAAGAACGCCAGCGCACTGCCATCGGCGAGTTCGAAGAACACGTGGCAATAGGTGCGCTCCTTGCCGAACAGTTCGTCCTTTTCGCAATAGGTCGCCATCAGCGGGAAGCCGAGCACGTCCTCGTAAAAGGCGCGGGTGGCTTCGAGGTCCTTGGTGACATAGGCAGTGTGGTGCAGGCGGTTGGCCAGAATCTTGGTCATCGTGCTGTCTCCCTCGTTCAATCAGACGGCGAGCTTCGCGGCAATCTGCGCCACGTGCGCGCCCTGGAAACGCGCACCGGCGAGTTCATTCTCGCTCGGCATGCGGCTGCCGTCATTACCAGCCAGCGTCGAAGCGCCATAGGGGGTGCCGCCGCTGATCTCGCTCATTTCGCTGTTGCCTGCAAAGGTATAGGGCAGGCCCACGATCACCATGCCGTGATGCAGCAGCGTGGTGTGGAACGAGGTGATGGTCGTCTCCTGCCCGCCGTGCTGGCTGGCAGTGGAGACGAACACGCTCCCGACCTTGCCGACCAGCGCCTTGGTGAACCATAGCCCGCCGGTCTGATCGAGGAAGTTCCTCATCTGCGCAGCCATGTTGCCGAAGCGGGTGGGTGTGCCGAAGACGATGGCGTCGTATTCCGCCAACTCGTCCGGGGTCGCAATCGGAGCGCGCTGGTCGGTCTTCATTCCTGAAGCCGCCGCCACCGCCTCCGGCACCAGTTCGGGAACGCGCTTGACCGAGACCTCGGTGCCGGGGATGCTGGCCGCACCTTCGGCAACGGCTGCTGCCATCGCCTCGATATGGCCATAGCTCGAATAGTAGAGCACCAGCACCTTGGTCATGTTTTGCGCCTTCCCTTAAGCCTTAGAACTTGTAGCCAATTTCCACCCCGTAACGCCGCGGGCGGGCACGGAACACGAAGCCGCCGGGCGAGAACTCGGCGTTGTAGATCTCGTCAAACACGTTCTGCGCAAAGCCCGTGATCGAGACACCATTCGCCAGCGTCACGCCCGCGCGCACATCGACGACGTCAACCGGCTGGCGCACGGTGGTGTTGAACGGTTCCCACCAGGTCCGGCCGGTGCGGCGATAATCGACGCGGAACAGGCCATCGACGCTGTCGCTCAGCGCGCCGGCATACTGCGCGCCGAGGTTGAGCGTGTAGCGCGAGATCTGCGGCGCTTCGTTGCCGATCACGGTGGGATCGGGGAAGGCCTTGATCTCGCTGTCGGTCACGCCGATCGCAGCGTTGATATCGAAATCGGGCAGAATTTCGGCGGTCGCTTCCAGCTCGAAGCCGTTGATCCGGGTCTCGGGGATATTGCCGAGGTTCTGGGTCGAGGACTGCGCGAGGAAGACGAAGAAATAGGAATTCTCCGACTTGGTCGTGTAGGCCGCACCGGCCAGCCGGACGGGGCCGAGCTGGGCCTTGGCACCGATTTCGAAGGTGTCGGCGGTTTCGGCCTGGAAGATGTCGCCCACGCCAACAATGGCAGCAGCGGACGCTTCCGCGCCTACGCCGGTCTGGTTGAATCCGCCCGAACGGAAGCCGCGGCTGTAACCGCCGTAGATCGTCAGGTCGGGGGTCGGCTCGTAGGTCAGGGTCAACTTGGGCTGCCAATCGTCGAAGGTGACGGTGCGCACCTCGCCGCTTTGCGCTTGCGGTACACCGGGCACGCTCGGCAGGAAGGCCTGCGGCGTCAGCGTCGTCTGGCGGCGGCGGTCACGGTCATAGCGCAGCGATGCGTCAACGCGGAATTCGGGCGAAAGCTCATAGCCCGCATTGGCGAACAGCGCCCAGGCGAAGTTCTCCTGCCCGTCGGCCAGATAGGAGAACTGCGGGTTGAGCGGATTGGTCGAAGGCGAGCGGAACACCGGGAACACCCCGTTG
>RDXA01000026.1 GCA_004292705.1 Sphingomonadales bacterium
CCAAATAGGCTTGCAGGTCGGCGGGGATGGCGAAGTCCATTAGTTCTCTCCGGTCCACTTCTGGCGCGCCACTGCGAGCGCAGGGTATTTCGGCACATCCTGCGCCACGGCGGCGAGAATGCCGCCTCGCAAATCCGACAGCACTTGCGGATCGGCAAGGCTGGCATCGCCCGCAAGCATCCGCGCGGCGAGATCAGGGTTCTCGACCGCCGGGATTGAAGCGGGAGTGTAACGCGAAATCATGCCGAGCGCGTTGCGGGCGACCGCATACTGGAACCTGTCGTGACCCTCGAAACGGTCCTTGACGCTGCCGAGCCATTCGAAGATCGCCAGCGCCATCTCCCCGTCGGTCGCCTCGCCTTGCGGAGCGGGAGGCGCTTCGAGCGTGACGCGCCGGGCGCGCACCTCCTCCGGCACATCCTCCTCCAGCAGCAGCAGCAGATCGAGTTCCTGCTCGCTCGTCCGGCGCGAGATCACCACGCGTTCGAGCATCCGGTCCGCGCCCGAGCGCCATTGCGCCGCCATCTTGAGGCAGCCGAGCGCCCACCACACGGTGCGGTAGATCGTCCAGAAGCGGAAACGCGCTGGGTCGATGGTGACGCCCGCCTCGGCCTCATAGGCGGCGATGTAGTCCTCCACCGACCCCAGCCCCAGCGCGGGCCGGTCGTACCGATGGAAACGCCACACCGCCATGCAGCCGAAGGCCAAGTCCTCGTGGCGGTCACCGAAATGGGCGAGTTCCCAATCAAGCACCCCGGTCAGCGCCGAGCCTTCGACCAGCAGATTGCCCATGCGGTAATCGCCGTGGTTGAGCAAAACCTGCTCCCCTCCGGCTTGCGGGAGGGGTTGGGGGTGGGAAACGAGGCCGACGTTATCCTCCAGCCACTTGAGGCCGAGCGCAATAACCGGCCGATCCCCGCCTGCGTCAATAAACTGCTGTTTGAGGTCGGCAATCGCGGCGCGGTAGTCCATCACCGGCACGCCCTCGGGCACATCGGCCTGCCGCAAACGGTGGATGCGGGCGAGATCGCGGGCAATTTCGCGCAGCAGCCCGTCAGGATCGTCGCACCCAAGGATCACCTTGGGGTCAGCCGTCCCCGGCAGCGCGCGCATGATGAAGCCCGAACCGAGCCCGTCCGCCGCCTCCAGCACTGCCACCACTTCCGGCGCGGTCACGCCCCTGGCGCGGGCGGCTTCGATCAGCGCGGCTTCGACCGCGTGCCCATAGGGCCGCCCCTGCATGAAGGCGAGGCTCGGCGCCCGGCGCAGGACGTAATCGGAACCGCCAGCGGAGAACCGCCAGCTCTCCATCACCGCCCCGCCCGTCAGGCGCTGCGGCTCGCCCGCCAGCATGCCCAGCAGGGCGCGCTCGCACACCCGGGCAAGACCCTCGCGCAGAACAGCGGTGTCGATCATCCTTCCGGCTCTCTCCTCAAAAGCCGCTTTCCTACAGGCTCGCAGCCTGTCACCCTTGGCCCGCAGCGCGGGCGGACGGGCGCAAGAGCGCAAGTTGACGCAACCGGAACCCGGCCCCCGTATGAACTAAGTCAACTTGCGCGGGCGAATCGGAAACATCAGGCCCCCGACCCGCCCGCAAGCTGTAGGAAGGTCAGGCGGTGACGGCGTCCTTCTTCACGGTGATCACCTGTGCATAGGTGAACTCCTTGAGGCCTTCCTTGCCGTATTCGGCGCCGAAGCCCGACTGCTTGTGCCCGCCGAAGGGCGCGAACGGGGACAGGTGGAGGTATTCGTTGACCCACACCGTGCCGGTTTCGAGCTGCTCGGCGATCTTCACACCATTGTCCGGGTTGCCGGTCCACACCGCGCCCGCGAGGCCGTATTCGGAGTTGTTGGCGCGGGCGATCACCTCCTCTTCCGAAGAGAACTTCATCAGCGGCATGACCGGGCCGAACTGTTCCTCGGCGACAATCCGCGCATCCTCGGGCGGGTTGTCGAGGATGGTCAGCGGGACGAAGTAGCCGGTGCCGCTCGGATCGACATTGCCGCCGAGCAGGAACTTGTAGCCATTGTCCTTGGCATCCTCGATCAGCTCGAGCACGCGGTCATACTGCTTCTTGTTCTGGATCGGGCCGACCCCGGTGCCCTGCTGCGCGCCGTCGCCCACCGTGACCGTCTTGGCATATTCGACGATGGCGGCGCTCAGCTCGTCATAGATATCCTCGTGGATATAGACGCGCTTGGCCGCGACGCAGATTTGCCCGGCGTTCGAGAAGCTCGACCAGAACAGCTGTTCGGCGACCTTCTTGGGATCGGCATCGGGCAGGACGATGGAGGCATCATTGCCGCCCAGTTCCAGCGTGATGCGCTTGAGATCGGCCGAAGCGCCTTCCATGATCTTCTTGCCGGTCGCGGTCGATCCGGTGAAGGTGATCTTGTCGATGTCCGGGTGGCTGGTCATCAGCGGGCCGAGGTCGTCCTCGCCGGTGATGATGTTGACGACGCCCGGCGGCACCACGCCAGCAATCAGCTCGGCGATGCGCAGGGTGGTCAGCGGGGTGAAGGGCGAGGGCTTGAGAACGATGGTGCAACCCGACAGCATGGCGGGAGCGATTTTCTGGATCGCCATCATCACCGGGAAGTTCCACGGCACGATCCCGGCGACCACGCCCACCGGCACGCGGCGGGTACGGCTGAGGCGGGTGTCCGAGTCCTCGTTGATCTCGTCATCGAGGCTGAGGGTAGCCTGCGCCGCGCTCATGCCCGCAGCGCCGTAGATTTCGCCCTTGGCCTGATCATGCGGCTTGCCCTGTTCGCTGGTCAGCAGGCGGTAGAGCTCCTCGGCATTGGCCTTGATCGCACCCGAAATCGCCATGATCGCGGCGCGGCGTTCTTCGATGGGGGTGTTCTTCCACGTCTTGAACGCGGCGCGCGCGGCG
>RDXA01000027.1 GCA_004292705.1 Sphingomonadales bacterium
GGGAGGGGGAGAATGAACCGCGCGCCGGCAGCCCCGCCGCGCGCGCCCTAGACGCCTCGCGCAGGCAGACCTGCCGCCCTGAGCGCCGCGTGGGCCTCGGCGATGGTGTGGGTGCCGAAGTGGAAGATGCTGGCCGCCAGCACCGCGCTGGCATGGCCTTTGGTCACACCCGCAACAAGGTGATCGAGGCTCCCCACCCCGCCGCTGGCGATCACCGGCACGCTGACGCTGTCTGCAATCTCGCGGGTCAGATCGAGGTCATAGCCCCTTTGCGTTCCGTCCCCATCCATCGAGGTGACGAGCAGCTCGCCCGCACCCAGATCGGCGACCTTCATGGCATATTCCACCGCGTCGATCCCGGTTGGCTTCCTTCCGCCGTGGGTGAATATTTCCCAGTTCCCGCGTGGGGTGCGGCGCGCATCGACGCTGGCGACGACGCATTGGCTGCCGAACCGCTCGGCAATCTCGCCCACCAGCTCGGGCCGGGCGACCGCGGCGCTGTTCACCGCGACCTTGTCAGCCCCCGCCAGCAGCAGCGCACGTGCATCCTCTGGCGATCGCACCCCGCCGCCGACGGTGAGCGGCATGAAGCACACCTCCGCCGTGCGCCGCACCATGTCGAGCAAGGTGCCGCGCCCTTCGTGGCTGGCGGAAATGTCGAGGAAGCACAGCTCGTCGGCGCCTGCCGCATCATAGGCGCGCGCCTGCTCCACGGGGTCGCCCGCGTCCTTGAGGTCGACGAAATTGACGCCCTTGACCACGCGGCCATCGGCGACGTCGAGGCAGGGGATGACGCGGATGCGGACGGTCATGGGGTGCCCCCTCTCCAACTCAGGCCAGGGGAGAGGAGCATCGCAGCGCACCTCCTCTCCCCTTGCGGGAGAGGATAGCGCCGCTTGCCGCGCCAGTGGCTAGCGGAGCTAGGAAAGGGGCCGCTCACGCCCGCGCCCCCATCGCGATCGCCGCCGCCAGATCAAGCCGTCCCTCATAGAGCGCCCGTCCGGTGATGACCCCCTCGATCCCTTCATGCGCGTGGAGCGAGAGGATGTGGATGTCGTCGAGCCCCTTGACGCCCCCACTGGCGATGACGGGAATGTCCACCCGGCGTGCCAGATCAACGGTCGCCTCGATGTTCACGCCCTTGAGCAGGCCGTCGCGCCCGATATCGGTGAACAGCAGGCTGGCGACGCCCGCATCCTCGAACCGGCGGGCGAGATCGGTCACGGGCACGTCGGAGACCTCCGCCCAGCCCTCGGTCGCGACCATGCCGTCCTTGGCATCAACCGCGACGACGATGCCGTTCTCCCACTCGCGGGCCATGTCCTTGACGAATTCGGGGTTCTTGAGCGCCGCCGAGCCCATCACCACCCGCGCCACGCCAAGGTTGAACCAGCCCTCCACCGCAGCTGCATCGCGGATGCCGCCGCCCAACTGCACATAGCCGGGGAAGGCTTCGACAATCGCCTCCACCGCTGCACGGTTGCGGCTTTCGCCTGCGAAGCTGCCGTCGAGATCGACCACGTGGAGATGTTCGGCCCCGGCTTCGGCAAAGATCATCGCCTGCGCGGCAGGATCATCGCCGTAGATCGTGGCGCGGTCCATATCGCCCTCGGCAAGGCGGACGACCTGACCGCCTTTGAGGTCGATGGCGGGGAAGATGATCATGCGGGGCGGCCCCCTCTCCAAGCTACGCTAGCCGCTGGCGCGGCAAGCTGCGCTATCCTCTCCCGCGAGGGGAGAGGATTAGCGCCATACCATTCCTCTCCCCTTGCGGGAGAGGATACAAAGGCTTGGCAGCTTGTCTGCCTAGCCGGAGTTGGAGAGGGGCCTTTCACGGATACCACTCCAGAAAGCGCCGGAGCGTCGCCAGCCCGTAAGCCTGGCTCTTTTCCGGGTGAAACTGCACGCCGAGGATATTGTCGCGGGCGACGGCAGCGACCAGCCCCTCGCCGTGGTCGGTCATTGCGGCAACATCATGCGGATCGCTGGCGGCGAAGTGGTAGGAGTGGAGGAAATAGGCCTCGCCTTCCTCGATCACCGCGTGATCCCGCGCATGGGGCAAGAGGGCAACATCGTTCCAGCCCATGTGCGGCACCTTGATGCTCGCGTCCGAAGGCTGGACCAGCCGCACCTCGCCCGGCACCCAGCCGAGGCCGGACGTCTCGCCATGTTCGAGGCCCCGGTCGGCCAGCAATTGCATCCCGACGCAGATGCCGAGGAACGGCGCGCCGCCCACCTGCACCCGCTCGGCCATGGCTTCGACCATGTGGGGAATGGCGCGCAGCCCCTCTGCACACGCCTTGAAGCTGCCGACGCCGGGCAGCACGATCCGGTCTGCGGCCCGGACGACATAGGGATCGGCGGTGACGGTCACCTCGGCCCCGGCTGCCCTCAGGGCATTGTGGACCGAGTGGAGGTTGCCCGCGCCGTAATCGACCAAGGCAACAACTTCAGCCACCAAACGCCTCCAGCCCCGGCCCGACAAAGCGCGGGGTCCACTGGGTGATGGTGAGATCGGCCAGCTGGTGGAGCATGAAGGGATCGCTCCTCAGCAGCGCCTCGGCCTCGGCGCGGCTGGCGGCCTTCACGAAGATCAGCCCGCCATCGCGCGGCTCGCGCGGACCCCAGGCGAGGAAGTGCCCCGCCTCGTGGCCCGCCTTCAACCACGCCAGATGATCGGCCAGCACCGCATCCACCTGTTCGATCGGCACGGTGTAGGTCAGCGAGGCGATGAAGATGCTAGCCACCCAGCTGGCCTTTCGTCGACGGGATCGCCCCGCCCTTGCGCGGGTCGCGCTCGACCGCCTGGCGCATCGCGCGGGCGAAGCCCTTATACAGACTCTCGCAGATGTGGTGGTTGTTGCTGCCGTAGAGCAGTTCCATGTGCAG
>RDXA01000028.1 GCA_004292705.1 Sphingomonadales bacterium
GGCGCAGCGTAGAGCGGGCTGACAGCGGGGTCATCCATCGTCCGGCCCGCCGCCACCAGCGCCCCGCAAGCGCGCAGGGTGCCGATCTTGAGCATCAGGTCATGCGGCTCAACCGCCGCGATGGCGGGATCGGCGAGGCCAAGGTCAAGCCACGGGGCGAACAGCGCCAGCTTGCCCGGCAGCGGCCCGCCCGAATGCACCAGCCTGAGCGCCAGAGCCAGCGCCATATGCCCGCCCGCACTGTCGCCATTGAGAATGATCCGCGCCGGATCATGCCGTGCCGCCAGTTCGGCATAGACAGCGTCAGCCAGCGCATCCTGCGCAGTATAGGGAGCCTCGGGCACCACCGGATAAAGCGGCACGGTGACGCTGATCCCGCACGCCTTCACCATCGCGGCGACCAGCGGCCAGTGCACCTTGAACATCGGCTGCACGAACCCGCCGCCATGGAAATAGAGCATGTGCCACGCACCCGGCCCCGACTTCGGGTGGAGCGTCACGACGGGCGAACCCAACACCTCGCGCTCCTCGACGATGAAGCGCTTGCGGAAGCCTTCCGGCATGGGCGCATCGGCGGGCAAGCGGCGGCCGGTCATCACCTTGTGAAAACCCCCCTCGTCATGCGGAAACACCGGCTTGCCGCGTGCGATCACGAACTTGATGACGCGCAGCAGCAGGCTCGGACTGGCGCTGCGAAGTATGGCGGAACTATCGGTCAGCATCATCTCTCCCCTTGTGGCGGCAGAGTGCCGCGCCGGGGAGGCAAGTCAAGCGCTGGTGGTGCGCAGTCCGCCGTACACGCGCGTGTCGCTGCCATGGCGGCGCGCTTCGACATCGAAAATGCCGACGCTCAAGGCGAACATGGCGATGATCATCACGAACTCGCCCTCGTCCTCGATGAAGGCCAGCAGATTGGTCACGCGCACCGTGTGTTCGCCCCACGATGTCACCATGTCGACCGCGACGCCAAACACCGCTGCGCCTGCAATGCACATCGCGATCAGCACGCCGTGGATCGCCGCACGCCGGTCGGCCTGGCGCAGCGCCGCCACCATCCCTGCCAGCCACGCCAGTCCGATGAGCCCGAACACCAGCGTTTCGGCGAGGTGATTGGGATGCAACGGCACCGCGGCAAAGATCGGCATGTCGGCCGCGAAGACGAACCCGAGCTGTTCATGCACCTCGCCCCAATTGTCGAGCGTCATCCATACAAACAGCATCGCACTGGTCAGATAGACCATCGCGCGGGTGCGTCGCCAGACCACGAACAGCAGCACAGCCGCCGCCGAGGTCAGCGCGTATTCGAGGAACTCGGCAAATGAGCCGTCCTGCGACATGAAAAACTGCACCGGCAGCGCCGCGCCCGTGACGTCGCCGTAATGTGCGGCGACATCGAGTCCGACCAGCACACAGGCATAGGGGATCACCAGCATCAGCGCGATATGCACCGCCCGCGAGCGCGCAATTTCAAGGCCGGTCGTCCACAGCTCGCGCGGGTTGATCATGGCATTGCTCCGTCCTGTTGCCGCGCCATTGGATTGCGCGCGGCAATGGGTAGACCCCAATCTGTAATAAATACCATTACCGCAGGGTCGCGCGAACGGGGAATTCAGCAGGTGCACCAATCTGCAACACTCGTAAGATTTGAAGTTAATGGCCTGTGGTGGCAGGCCGCGCCGCTTGTCATTGCCCCATCGCAGTTTGCCGCCTATATGCTGCGCCATGTCTTCCATCCGTCCGTGGCGCACGATCGAGCGGCGCAAATCGCGCCAGATCATGGTGGGGAATGTCCCCGTTGGCGGTGATGCTCCCATCACCGTGCAGACCATGACCAACACCCCCACCGAAGACGTCAAGGCGACGATCGACCAGATCCGCCGCTGCGAGGAGGTGGGCGCGGACATCATCCGCGTGTCCTGCCCGACCGAGGAATCCACCCGTGATTTCAAGAAGATCACCCGCGCGGCGCGCATACCCATCGTGGCCGACATCCACTTCCACTACAAACGCGCGCTCGAAGCGGCGGATGCAGGCGCGGCGTGCCTGCGCATCAACCCCGGCAATATCGGCTCGGCCGACCGCGTTGCCGAGGTCGTGCGCGCCGCCAAGGCCAATGGCTGCGCGATCCGCATCGGGGTGAACGCGGGCAGCCTCGAGAAAGACCTGCTCGAAAAATATGGCGAGCCCTGCCCCGAGGCTTTGATCGAAAGCGCGCTCGATCACATCAAGCTGTTGCAAGATCACGATTTCCACGAATTCAAGGTGGCGGTGAAGGCGTCGGACGTGTTCCTTGCGGTCGCCGCCTATCACGGGCTGGCCGAAACGGTCGATTGCCCGCTGCATCTCGGCATTACCGAGGCAGGCGGGTTGATCGGCGGCACTGTCAAATCCTCGATCGGCATGGGCTCGCTGCTGTGGGCGGGCATCGGCGACACCATCCGCGTGTCGCTGTCCGCCGAGCCGGAGCAGGAGATCAAGGTCGGCTTCGAAATGCTCAAGGCCTTGGGCCTGCGCACGCGCGGGGTGCGCATCGTCTCATGCCCCTCGTGCTCGCGGCAGGGTTTTGACGTGATCCGCACGGTCGAGGCGCTGGAACAGCGGCTTGAGCACATCAAGACCCCGATGAGCCTTTCGATCCTCGGCTGTGTGGTCAACGGCCCGGGCGAAGCGCGCGAGACCGATATCGGCCTCACCGGCGGGGGCGCGGGCAAGCACATGGTCTATCTGCGCGGCGTGACCGATCACACCATCGAGAGCGAGGACATGCTCGATCACATCGTCCGCCTGGTCGAAGCCAAGGCCGCCGAAATCGAAGCGGGCGAAGCCACCGCCTTCGATCCCCACGCAGCGCCGCAAACAGCAGTCGCCGCCGAGTGATCCG
>RDXA01000029.1 GCA_004292705.1 Sphingomonadales bacterium
GTGCTGGTGCACTGGACGCTGGCCGAAGACATCCGCGCCACGCGCACCCAGCCTGCCGCCGATCTGTCCGCGATGGATGGCTATGCCCTCGCGCCGGGCGACGGCCCCTGGATGCTGGTTGGCGAGAGCCGCGCGGGCGCACCTCATCAGGGCGAACTCGGCGCCGGCCAATGTGTGCGGATTTCCACCGGCGCGATGGTGCCGTCCGGTGCGGATCGCGTGCTGTTGCAGGAGGATGCGGTGGTCACAGGCGGACAGGTCTCCGCCACCGAACTGCCCCCGACCGGTCGCCATATCCGCGCGCGCGGGTTCGATTTCCATGCCGGCGACCTGCTGCTGGCGCGCGGCACCCCGATGACCGCCGGCCGGATCGCACTCGTGCTTACGGCCGGGCACGGGCAGGTCATGGTCGCGCGGCGCGTCAAGGTCGCGGTGATGGACAGCGGCGACGAGCTCAGCCCCGATCCGGCGCACTGCTCGGCCCATCAGGTGCCCGCCAGCAACGGCGCTATGATCGCCGCAATGCTTGCGCCGCTGGGGTGCGAGGTATTGCGGCTCGGCCCAATCGGCGACGACATGAAGGCACTGGCCGCCGCGCTCGCTGCGGCCGAGGATGCGGATATCCTGATCACCTCGGGCGGCGCGTCCGTCGGCGATCACGATCTGATCAAGCCCGCGCTCGCCGCGTGGGGCGCGCAGACAGCCTTCTGGAAGGTGGCGATCAAGCCGGGCAAGCCGCTGCTGGTCGCCACCAGAGGCGCGCAGGTGGTGCTGGGCCTCCCGGGCAATCCGGTGTCGAGCTATGTCACGGCCTTCCTTTTTGCCCTGCCACTGGTGCGCGCGGCGATGGGCGATCCAGCGCCGCTTCCGCACAGCCGCACGATGCTGGCAGGCGAAGGCCTGCCCGCGACGGAGAAACGCCGCGAGTTCCTACGCGCCGTCAGCGACGGCACAAGCGTGCGGCTGGCGGGATCACAGGACTCCTCGGCCTTGACGGCGCTGGCTGCGGCCAACTGCCTGATCGACCGCCCCGCGCATAGTCCGGCGCTGGCGGCTGGGGAGCTGGTCCGGGTGTTCCCGCTCCAGAATGGCTGAATTGCGCGGGTTTTGTGCCGAGCGCGCTTGACTTGGACTTTCGGGTTGCCTAATTGTTCCTTGTTCGTTCACCTTAATGGCGAACAGAACGTGCCGGCAACGCACCGCTGGCCCCGATGGGCAGGTGCCTTTTGGCGCACACGAGGGATTGGCACGCATCGCTCCGCTGGAGCGATGCGTGAGTGCGACCACAGGAGAACATTCCAATGCTGACCGCAAAGCAGCACGAGTTGATCCGCTTCATCCAGCAGCGTCTGGAGGAAACCGGGATCTCGCCGAGTTTCGAGGAAATGAAGGACGCTCTCGACCTCAAGAGCAAATCAGGGGTGCACCGTCTGATTTCCGCTCTGGAAGAACGCGGGTTTCTGCGCCGTTTGCCCAACCGCGCGCGCGCTCTGGAAGTCATCCGTCAGCCCGAGGATACAACCCCGGCGACGCGCGCGTCTGCAACTGCTTCAGGTGCCAATGTGGTGCAGATGGCTGCCCCGCGTGCGGCTCAGCCTGAGGCGGCTAACGACGTGATCGAACTGCCGCTGCACGGGCGGATCGCGGCAGGTGCGCCGATCGAGGCGCTCGAAGGCCAGTCTACCCTCCCTGTTCCGGCCGCGCTGCTCGGCCCGGGTGAGCATTATGCTCTCGAGGTGTCGGGGGATTCGATGGTCGAGGCGGGAATCTTCGACGGCGATTTCGCGCTGGTGCGGCGGACCAACACCGCACGCGATGGCGAGATCGTGGTGGCGCTGGTGCGCGGCGAGGAAGCCACGCTGAAATATCTGCGCCGCGAAGGGTCGCAGGTGCGGCTCGATCCGGCCAACGCGGCCTATGATCCGCAATTCTATCGCCCGGACGAGGTCGAGGTGCAGGGGAAGCTTGCAGGCCTGCTGCGGCGTTATCACTGATATGGTAGCGGCCGGAGATGGGCGGACGCAGGACGGTTTTCCGGAAATAGCGTAGTCGCCGCCCGTTTCCGGCTGGATTGCTCTTTTCTTCAAGACGTTGGATTTTTGGCGATACGGTTTCGGGGGGTTTCTCCGGAAACAGGTCCGCGTGTCATTGTCGGTTCGTTGCCACCTCGTTGCGAACGCTTCGACTGGTTTTAGCCGGTTTGTGCGGGGTGAGAGCCTGACGGGCGGAACGTCCTACCTGCGTTGGCGATCCGCGCCACCAGCCATGCGCGCCCTGCCCATCGGCGACCGCGGTGACCTGTTCCTTCGCCAGGTTGATCGCAAGTCCTCCCGAGCGCTCAAGCATCCGCCGGTCGGCCTTGAGCCAGCGTGGGCGGCACGAGCGGGGAAGGAACCGCTCGGAAATCACGATATCCGCCTCCTTGCAGGCAGCCGCAAGAGCGCGCTCCTCGACCTGCACCCGGCCCCTCGCCAACAACAGCACCCATTCGCGCGAGCCACGCCTCAGGGTCACAATGCAGAAGGCCAAGGAACAGCGCGCCCTCTCCCACCGGGCCAGCGGCACCGGCTCCGCAGCGATCCCGGCGAGTTCCATCAGATTGTCGCGGGTATAGGACGAGCGGCTGTCGCGCAGGGTGAAAAGGCGCGGCGCTACATCACGGCCAGGTACGGTAATGCCGACCTGCCGCCCGTCTCCTGACACCAGAACGTCCGGAATTCCGGTCATTGCCACCATGGAACAGCCCAGCGCCACCGGCAGCAATCCGGCGATCCGCACCCTACCCCGCCAAAGGGCCAGCCACAGCCCTCCGGCCGCGAACAGCGCCACAGCCACGCCGCTGATTTGCGGCATCAACCGCACCGCCCCGGTCTGCGCGGC
>RDXA01000030.1 GCA_004292705.1 Sphingomonadales bacterium
CGATCCTGCCGCGTTCATCGGCTACGCAGCCAACCCGTCACCGCCATCCGCCCGATCGGCGCAAAAGGCGGGACATAGCTGACCAGGTGCGATTGTGGCACGCGGAACAGGTTGAGCGCATTGAACCGGGGGCGGAAGCCTTCGACGACATCGCCGTCTTCATCGAGGAACAGCAGGTAACCGCCCCAGTCGGGATGCCAGTCGTCCCGCGCGAGGTTGAGGACATAGGCCACTTCCCAGCCTTCGGCGACATGGCTGTCATTGTGGCGGCCCAGATAGTGACCCGGCGCGAATAATGTCGCCTGACCGTCAGCCTTGAACAGGTGTCCGATCCCCGTCACCGCGCGCACCAGATCGAGGAACGCGGGGGCGTTGAGATGTTCGAGCAGGATTTCGTGCGCGCCGCCCGGATCGTGCCCTTCGCGGATCGCTTCGAGCATCGGATAGTGGGCGAAGCGGAAGCCATACTCGCCGCGCGCCGAATGTTGTTCGGCATTGCGGACGGCCTGACCGAGCGCCTGCTGACCATCGGGCGTGCGGGTCTGCGCGGCGGCAAAGCTTGCGGGCTTCTGCGCCCCTGCGCCCACGGCCATGCCCCACGGTGTCCCCTTGGCCAGCACCATCTGAAGTTCCTGCGCACTGTCAGGTGTCAGCACGTCACGCACCTGCACGCGGCCGGTTGCTGCGAAACGTTCGGCCAAGGCACCCACATCGAGCGCGGGGTTGAGTTCGAACAGGGTTTTCGTTGCCATCGCGCTCCGGTGCCTGCCATCCTGCCGGTGTCAAGGCAAGCACCGCGCCGGGTGGGCACCAGCATTTTGACCGCTTGATTTGATCCCGCCCCTTCAATAGGCGGTTCGCCAAGCGAGTGGCGAAGCGCAACCGATTTGCCTGCGCGTGGCCTTGCGAGGGGCTGAGGAAAGAGGAGAGGTTCATGACCACAGCGTATATTGTCGAAGCCGTTCGCACTGCGGGCGGCCGTCGCGGCGGGCGCCTTGCCGGGGTTCATCCGGTTGATCTGCTCGCCAAGTCGCTCGACGCCATCGTCGAGCGCAGCGGGATCGACCCCAAGGCGATCGATGATGTCGTGACCGGCTGCGTCAGTCAGGCGGGCGAACAGGCGTTGCAGGTCGGGCGCATGGGCGTGCTGGCGAGCAAGCTGCTGCCGCAGTCGACCCCCGCCGTGACGATCGACCGCCAGTGCGGTTCCAGCCAGCAGGCGATCCAGTTCGCTGCGCAGGCCGTGATGAGCGGCACGCAGGACGTGGTGATTGCCAGCGGGGTCGAAAGCATGACCCGCGTGCCGATGGGCTCCAACGTCACGCTGCACATGAAGGAAGGCCTCTACCACAAGGCCGAGGGGATCGAGGCCAAGTGGCCGGGCATCAATTTCAGCCAGTTCATGGGCGCCGAGATGATCGTGAAGAAGCACGGCTTCACCAAGGATCAGCTCGATCAATTCGCCTATGACAGCCATCGCAAAGCGATTGCCGCCACGCAGGGCGGCGCGTTCGAGCGCGAGATTGTGGCAGTGGAGGTCGAAACCCCCGAAGGCGCGCAGCTCCACACCATCGATGAAGGCATCCGCTTTGACGCGAGCCTGGAAGGCATTGCGGGCGTCAAGCTGCTGTCGCCCGATGGCGCGATCACGGCGGCCTCTTCGAGCCAGATCTGTGACGGGTCTTCGGCCGTGCTGGTGGTGAGCGAAGCTGCGCTGAAGGCCCATGGTCTTACCCCGATGGCGCGCATTCACAATCTGACGGTGACTGCGGGCGATCCGGTGATCATGCTGGAAGAACCGCTGTTCGCCACGGATCGCGCATTGCAGCGCGCGGGCCTGACCATCGACGACATCGACCTTTACGAGGTCAACGAGGCCTTCGCCTCGGTCCCGCTCGCCTGGCTCAAGCACACCGGGGCCGATCCGGCCAAGCTCAATGTCCATGGCGGGGCGATTGCGCTGGGCCACCCGCTCGGTGCGAGTGGCACCAAGCTGATGGCGACGCTGGTTCATGCGCTCAAGCGGAACGGCAAGAAGTATGGCCTCCAGACCATGTGTGAAGGCGGCGGCGTCGCCAACGTCACCATCATCGAAGCGCTCTAGCAATTCGTGAGTCCCCGCGGAGGCGGGGATCTTGTGCCAATCCGACTGAGGCCCCCGCCTGCGCGGGGGCGCACCAACAAGGGAAATATCAATGGAAGTTTCAGCCAATACCCCCGCCGTTGTCACCGGCGGTGCCTCGGGCCTCGGCGCTGCCACCGCGCGTGCGCTGGCCGCCAAGGGCGCGAAGGTCGCGATCTTCGACATGAACGGCGAAAAGGGCGAAGCGCTCGCCGCAGAAATCGGCGGCGTGTTCTGTCTGGTCAACGTGACCAAGGACGAGGACGTCGACGCCGGTTTCGCCAAGGCCCGCGAAGCCCACGGGCAGGAGCGCATCCTCGTCAACTGCGCCGGGATCGGCAATGCGATCAAGACCGCCAGCCGGAGCAAGGAAGACGGATCGATCAAGCACTTCCCGATCAGCGCGTTCGATTTCGTCATTCAGGTCAACCTGATCGGCACCTTCCGCTGCATCGCCAAGTCGGCGGCAGGCATGATGACGCTCGACCCGCTCGACGAATTCGGCGAGCGCGGCGCAATCGTGAACACCGCCAGCGTGGCGGGTGAGGATGGCCAGATCGGGCAGGCGGCGTACTCGGCTTCGAAGGCCGGTGTGATCGGCATGACGCTCCCCATCGCGCGCGATCTGATGAATGAAGGCATCCGGGTGAACACCATCCTGCCCGGCATTTTCGACACCCCGTTGCTCGCCGCCGCGCCGCAGAACGTGCGCGATGCGCTGGCGGCTTCGGTGCCGTTCCCCAAGCG
>RDXA01000359.1 GCA_004292705.1 Sphingomonadales bacterium
AATTTCGAATTCATCAAGGATATCGGCAAGCAGTTCCTTGCCGTGTTCCCAGCGATCGTGCGGCGGCGGATGAACATGCCCTTCACGCCCGAGGATGACGCGGTAATGTTCGAATACCGGGGCCGCTATGCCGAGTTCAACCTGGTCTACGATCGCGGCACGATCTTTGGCCTCAAGACCGGAGGCAATATCGACGCGATCCTGATGAGCCTGCCGCCAAGGGCGACTTGGTCGTAGGCGGGCGGGGCGGGCCTATTCGCCCGTCAGCGGCTCGTACACCCGCACCCAGTCGACATACATTGCCACTGTGCCGGTCTTGATCTTGTCGACGGTCGCTTGCGGCACCCCGTTATAGGGGGCGGCGATGCCGCTGGTCTTGAACGGGTAGGCGCCGCCCAATGCAAAGTTCAGGATCAGGTGCTTGTCATCGTCAAAGCGCCACTTGCCGTAATGTTCGACCATCGGGCGGGTGGCGCGATAGGTTAGGCGCCCATCGACTTCGAACAGCACCGCGTCCCGCGTCCATTCGATGGCGTAAACGTGCCAGTCGGTTGCGTCGGTGCCCGTGTCGAAGACAAACTTATTCACCAGCGGCGTTTCGCCGGAATATCCGGGGCCATGCAGGGCCACCCCAGTCCAGTCCTTTTCGCCGACATATTCCATGATGTCGATTTCGCCCGTGTCCGGCCATTTGCCGTTGCCCAGCATCCAGAACGCGGGCCACACGCCTTCGGCATCGGGCATTTTGATGCGGGCTTCGATCCGGCCATAGGTGAATTCGGCCTTGCCGCTGGAATGGATCCGGCCTGAAATGAAATCGGCCTTGCGGTCCTTGCGGGCGTCCACGCCGGGACGATAGACCGGCTGCAGCACCAGCGTGCCGCCTTCCGCGCCTTCGATGTCATTGGCGAACCGGATCGTGTCAGGGCTGTCGAGGTAGGCCTGCTGTTCGTTGTTGACCCAGAAATCCATGCCCACGACATTCCATTTCGTGCGGTCAAGCGCGGGGCCATCGAATTCGTCGGCAAACACGATGGCGCGGGCATCCGTGCTGGCGCCGCTGCTTGACTGGGGCGCATGATCATCGGCTGCGGCGCCGGTTGCGCAGCAAAGCATCGCGGCGGCAAAGGCCGGTGTGCGGGCGAACAGGCGCATGGGTGTGTCTCCGTCTTATGGTCCCCGGCGGTTAGCACGGCTGGCGGGCGATGCCAGCCCGGCCTCGCGGGAAAATGCGCGGTGTGCAGTTGGCGCTTGCCCGCAGGGTGCGGCGGCCACATATTCGCCTTATATGCTGCGCCAATACGAACTCGTTGAGAAGGTCCTCGATTACGACCCGCAAGCCGACGAGGCGATGCTCAACCGCGCCTATGTCTATACCGTGCAGAAACACGGCAGCCAGAAGCGCGCGAGCGGCGATCCCTATTTCAGCCACCCGGTCGAAGTTGCCGGCCTGATGACCGATCTCAAGCTCGACATGGCGACGATCATCACCGCGCTGCTGCACGACACGGTGGAGGATACGCTCGCCACGATCGAGGATATCGAGACCCATTTCGGCCCCGAGGTCGCGCGGCTGGTGGACGGGGTCACCAAACTCTCCAAGATCGAGACCATGCCCGAGAACGAGCGCGCGGCGGAGAACCTGCGCAAGTTCCTGCTGGCGATGTCGGAAGACATCCGCGTCCTCTTGGTCAAGCTCGCCGACCGGCTACACAATATGCGCACGCTGCACTTCATCAAATCGCCCGAGAAGCGCCAACGTATCGCCCGCGAGACGATGGATATCTATGCCCCCCTCGCCGAACGGGTGGGGATGTATGAATACATGCACGAGATGCAGGCGCTGGCCTTCCGCGAGCTGGAGCCCGAAGCCTACGCCACGATCACGAACCGGCTTGAACAGCTGCGCTCGCAGGATGGCGGACAGGTCGACGCGATTGCACTGACGATGAAGCAGCGTCTGGCCGAAGCGGGGCTGAAGGTCGAAGTCTACGGGCGCGAGAAGCATCCGTTTTCGATCTGGCACAAGATGGCCGAACGCCATGTCAGCTTCGAACAGGTGACCGACATCATGGCCTTCAGGGTGCTGACCGAAAGCGAGGCGGATTGTTACCGTGCGCTCGGCATCCTGCACACCACCTGGCAGTTCCTTCCCGGCAAGTTCAAGGACTACATCTCGACCCCGAAGTCGAACGGCTACCGCAGCCTTCACACCTCGCTGATGTATCAGAACTCGATGCGGGTCGAAGTGCAGATCCGTACGCGGGAGATGCACCGCCGCAACGAATTCGGTCTTGCCGCGCACTGGGCCTACAAGCAGGGTGACAAGCCCGACGGCGAGGTGGGTTGGCTGCGCGATCTGATCGAGATCGTCGATGCCAGCCATGATGCCGAAGAACTGCTCGAACACACCCGCATGGCGATCTATCAGGATCGCATCTTCGCCTTCACCCCGAAGGGCGCGCTGTTCCAGCTGCCCAAGGGGGCGACGGCGGTGGACTTCGCTTTCGCGGTGCACACCAATCTCGGCACCCAGACCGCAGGCGTGAAGATCAACGGGCGGCACATGCCGCTGCGCACCCCGCTTGCCAATGGCGACGTGGTCGAGATCATCAAGAACCCCCACGCTGCCCCGCAATTGTCCTGGCTGGCCTTCGTCGTGACCGGCAAGGCGCGCGCCGCGATCCGCCGTGCCGTGCGGATGAAGGAGCGCGCCGAGGTGGCCACCATCGGCTCGAAACTGTTCGATGAAATCGCCGCGCGCGTGCCGGCCCGTATCGGCAAGAAGGCGATCCGCGCCGCCATCGAACGGCTCGGCATGGATGAGGCCGATGACCTGATGTACGCGATCGGTGCCGCCAAGATCGCCGACCGCGAGGTGATGGAGGCGCTCGTCCCCGGCTGCACTGCGGGGATCGAGGAAGACGAGCACTGGGAACGCCGCGAGCGTGCGATCTCGATCCGCGGGATGACCCCGGGAGTTGCTTTCGACCTCGCCCCCTGCTGCCATCCGGTCCCTGGCGACCGCATCGTCGGCATCCGCCGCAAGGGTGAAACGGTGCTGGTCCATGCCATCGACTGTATGGAGCTGGCGAACGGGGTGGATAGCGACTGGATCGATCTGGCCTGGGGCAACCGTTCAGTCGGCGCGGTGGGACAATTGTCGGTGACGATCTACGACCGCCTCGGCACACTCGCCGAAATGGCGGGCATCTTTGCGCAGAACAAGGCCAACATCATCACACTGATGCAGGCGCAAATCGACCATCCTTTCGTCACCTATGACGTCGAGGTGGAGGTCGAGGATGTGGGGCACCTCAATCGTATTGTCTCCGCCCTGCGCGCCAGCGACGCGGTGGCACAGGCAGAGCGGCAGTAGTGGCGGTTGTCGGGCTTGATCACGTGCAGCTCGCCATACCCGCAGGCGGCGAGGACCGCGCGCGCAGCTTTTACGCCGGCCTACTGGGGATGACCGAAGTGCCCAAGCCCGCCAACCTGTCGCCCAGCGGTTGCTGGTTCACCGGCGGCGCGGTCGCCTTGCACATGGGCGTCGACCCCGATTTCCGCCCGGCGGCCAAGGCGCACCCGGCGTTTCTGGTCGATGATCTCGACGCCCTGCGCGCACGGCTGGAGGCGGCAGGCTGCATGGTCCGCGACGACAAGCCGGTGCCGGGCTACACGCGGTTCTTCACGAACGACCCATTCGGCAACCGGATTGAGTTGATGGAGCGGCTTTAGCCGCCCTCCACCACCACCCGCCGCACCGGCACGCGGATGTTGCAGATGTCCGCGCCGCCAGCGGGCGCGATGAAGAACGGATCGCGGCGGTTGGCGATGGCTTCGGCGTAGGCGGCGAAGGTTGCGCTTTCGGTCGACAGGTATTCGAAGCGCGGTTGTTCACTCATCGGCAGGTCGTTGGCCACCCGTACCGATGTGATCGGCGTGCGCTTGGCCGCTTCCTCAGCGGTGTAGAACCCCAGCGCACCCGACCCGCGCGGGAGTGAGGAGAGGTGCTCCATCCCCTCGATCACCCGGCCCACCAGCGCGATATTGCGATCAAGATGGCGCGGCGCATGGCCGATCACGGTGTAAAGCTCTGCGCCGGAGCCGGTGTCGGGCGAATAGTTCCGCCCCACGCCGACCATGCCGTAGCAGTGGGTGGGCCACCACGGCGCATCGCCGCTTTCCCCTTCGCTTGCGATGGGCCACCCAAGCAGAAATTCAACCCACTCAGCATAAGGATCTCGCTGATGCCAGCCTGCAAAGGTCGTGGCAGTTTGTGTGCTCTTTATGTCCTGCTGTTGGTTGTGAAATGCGGGATCAGTTGTCTGTGACCAATCGTGGTCTTTAAAATCAGCTCTGTTTTCTTCCGTGATCTCATAGCCATTGAAGGCGAGTGTCACGTCGATGGTTGATGTGACGTAATCAGCCTCGGTCATCACCTTCAGCCCCTCCGGCAGAGGCTTGGGCTTCCCCGTCGCTTCCGGGTTGTCGTAATTGGGATCGCCCCATTGGGTGACGTAATTGTCCTGCACCCGGTTGACCGAGATATTGTCGTACCACTTGGCGCGGGCGAACAGGCGGATGTTGTGGACCCAGCCTTGGCTGAAGGGCGCAGGCATCAGCTGGATCACCACCTGACGCGGTTTGCCCTCGGCATCGGGGGCGAGGGTCATGACCAGCAGATCCTCCGCCGCAATCGCGACCCAATCCGCCTTGGGCGCAGCCGCCACGATCTCGGACGGCGCGGGCGCGGGGGTCTTTGTTGGCCCTACCGCTTCGCTGCTTGAGGGCGTCTCCTCCTGAGCGGCGGCGGGCAGGGCAAGGGCGAGCGCAGCGGTGGCTGCCAGCAGCATGGTTCTCATGCGAGCCTTGCTGCCACCACGCGCCTTGCGAAGCAATCCATTCGCGGCTACGGGGCCGCTCTTGCCCAAACCGGCAAACGGAGCAGTGGCCGAGTGGTCGAAGGCGCACGCCTGGAAAGTGTGTATACGTCAAAAGCGTATCGAGGGTTCGAATCCCTCCTGCTCCGCCACCGGCCATTGGAAGGGTTGGGACTTCATTCGCTCGGAGTCGGTGCCCCTGAGTCGCTCTCGCATGGTATCTCCGCGTGGCGGCAATGATGCTATCCGGGCAACCCGCTGCGAAATTTCACGCGACGGGATCAATGGCGAGCAACGCTTCACCGACCCGCTTTCGCAGGAATGGGCCTGCCGGGATCCAGCATCCCTGACCTGCTTCTGGCGGCGATACAGTAAGCATGGCACCGCTTGCTACCTGAGCGAAATTTCTTGAGCCGATACCTTCCTGCTTGACGATCTCCCTGATCGGGAGGAAGCTGCACCGACTGGCGATGCTCCTCGGCCCTCGGATCAGACGGCCAAGGATAGTCGCGAGTCGGTTGTCCCGGTGCGAAGCGGCGTTGACGCCTTGGCCGGGCAAGATAATTTGGGCGGATGGGGATCGTCTGCCGGACTGCTTGGTTCAGTACACCTGCGCCTCGATTTCCGCTTGTCCTCGTTCCCTGTGCGGGAGAGGAAAATGTTCGAGTCTGAAACGCAGGTGCATCAAGACGCGCCTGACTGGGTGGCTTGCCTCACCTACAAAAGCCTCGCCACTGCCGCTCCGCGCGCAAGTGACCTTGACCTGCTGGTGACCAAGGCACGCGCCCGCAATCGCAGCCTTGATGTCACCGGGATGCTGTTGTTCGAGGAGGGATGCTTCCTCCAGACCCTCGAAGGTCCGCCCAAGGCGCTGGCTGCGCTGTGGTCCTCGATCCAGCGCGATAGCCGCCACAACCAGATCGAAGTGCTCAGCGAGCATATGGCGGCCGCACGCCTGTTTTCAGACTGGGACCTGCTGCTCGATGGCCGGACGGACGACTTGCCCCGCGGGGCCGCACCAGTATCCCCTGTGCCGCCTGCCGTGGCCGAGCATCTGGAGCGGTTGGTCGCATTGGCGCTCAATGCCGATGATATGGCGCTCAATGCGATGATCGCCGCTTTCGCAGATCAGGGGTGGACCAGCGATGCGATCCTCACCCTGCTGATTGAGCCCGCTGCGCGCGCGCTCGGCGATGCTTGGCTGGATGATCACTGCAGCGAGATCGACCTGACGATTGGTCTCAGCATGTTGCAGATGGCCGGGCATGCCGTGCGCTACATCCCGTCACCCCGATCGATCCGCAACAGCCGCTATCGCATCCTGCTGGCGACCGCACCGGGCGAAAAGCACATGCTGGGCACCACGCTGCTGGCCGATCAGTTTCTTACTGCGGGGTGGCAGGTCGACATGGCCTTTCCCGAAAGCGAAGAGGCGCTGACCAATCAGATGTCCGCGCAGCATCCCGATGCCGTCGACATTGGCCTGTCGGATGCGATGCCGCGTCACCATGCCATCGCCCAGTTGCGCAGCACAATCGAACACAGCCGGTTGATCGCATCCGAACATCCCACGGTTGTGTCGGTGGGCGGACGGCTTTTTGCCGAGGCGGCTGCCACGGCCCTGTCAGTCGGGGCGGACCATGCCCGTCAGGGGCTGGCCGGCACAAGCATCAGGCTGGCCGAACTGGTCCAGCAAAGCCGCAAGCGCTGACACCGCTTTATTGGCGAGGCAGCGTCCCGGCTTGTCGTTCGCCAGCACCAAAAGCCAGTCTGTACCCGACCGCGGGCTCGTTGAGGATAAGCTGTGGTGCCGCTGGATTATCCTCCAGCTTTTGGCGCAAGGCTCTTATGGCGACGCGGAGGTAATCGAGGTGACCTTCGTGCGCTGGCCCCCACACCGCGCGGAGCAGGTGCCTATGGGTGAGAACCCGCCCGGCGTGGCGAGCGAGCTCGGCGAGAACGGCAAACTCCTTGGGCGTGAGGTGAACTTCAAGACCGTTGCGGCTCACGTGATGCCGAAACAGGTCGATTGTCAGCGCTCCGCATGTGATCGGCTCCTGATCGTCTCCCGGGCTGAGATCGACAAGATTGTCGATATAACGTTGCAGCTTCCCCGCTTCTGTCGCGATTACGTTCGCAGCTTCCCGGTCGCCGGGGTTGCGGCGCAGAGTTCGCGAGCCGGCTTGTATCGCCAGCAGGCGGGGTTTCACATCTTCGCCGATCGAGGCCAGTAGCACAGCGCGCAACCGGTCGCGCTCGCGCAAGGCGATGGTGGCACTGGCTTCTGCCTCAAGCCGTGCCCGTTCGAGCGCCAGCGCTGCCTGATCGAGCAGGTTGGCGAGCAATTCGCGCTGGCTTTCAGCGACCGGCGCCCTGCCGTCCGCTCGCGCCAGCCCGACCACGCCATGAATCTTGCCTTGTCCGATCACCGGATTGAACTGCCAGTCCGCCTGATTGATCCGCTGAATTCCACGGCCGACCGGGGTGCCTTGGGCCAGCGCCGTTGCCATGGCTGCGTGATCATTGGGAGCAAGTGCCGTCTCTGGTGGCATGGCAGCAAGGAGCGCAGGAGGATCTTCATTGGCGGCAAACAGCGCGTGGCAATCGAACAGCCGCGCCAAATCTGCCACAACCACCTCGGCAACCGCTTCTCGCTTCGTACAGGACAGGAGTTTGCGGGCAAGACCGGCAATTGTGGCGTTGCGGGCAGCACTTGCTGCCGCAAGCTGGGCCTGGGTCCGCATCGCGCTGGCCAGCTGGCTTGTCACTACGGCCACAAGCAGCAGGGCTGATACGGTGAGAATATCGGACGGACTGCCGATGCGCAGTGTATGATAGGGCTTGGTGAAGAAGAAATTGAAGGTCAGCGTCGCAAGCACCGATACCGCCAGCGCGGGCCATAGTCCGGCATAACGAGCGGTCACCAGCACCGGCGGGAGATAGAGCAGCACGACGGCTGCAGATCCCCAGCCAGGTCCCACCAGCAATCCCACTGCGGTTGCCATCAGAATAAACAGTAGGCCGAGGACAAGGCCCGCAGCAAGTGAGCCTGTGCTTGGGGGCGACGCAGGCGATATCCGAAGTTGATGGAACATGCATGAAAGATGCGACGCAATCGGGCGCACGTCGAGCCTTGCGACATTCTCGCTGCCTCAATCCACATGGAAACTTTATGCGGTTCAGGTGCAACTGTTGCGGATGGAAACGACCTGCCCCAGCCCGCCCTTGGCCGCTAAGCCCACCCATGAAACGCCGCGCGATTCCCTCCCGGTACTGATGCTGGGGGCAATTGGTGTGGTTTATGGCGATATCGGCACCTCACCGCTCTATGCGCTCAAGGAAAGTTTCGTTGGCCCCCACCCCTTGGCGGTTGACCGGCTGCACGTGTTCGGTGTGCTGAGCCTGATTTTCTGGTCGCTGATGCTGATCGTGACGATCAAGTATGTCCTTGTCGCGATGCGTGCCGACAATCGCGGAGAAGGCGGATCTTTTGCCCTTTTGGCGCTGATATCACGCCATGTGGAAGGCCGATGGCTCACCGCTTGCCTTGTGACCTTGGGGGTGCTCGCTGCATCGTTGTTCTATGGCGATGCAATGCTGACCCCGGCGATTTCAGTGTTGTCGGCGGTCGAGGGGCTGACGATCGTCAATCCCGCGCTCGAGGCGCTGGTGCTGCCGATTGCGGTGATCATCCTCATCGGCCTGTTTCTGATCCAGAACCGGGGCACGGCGAGGGTTGGCGCACTGTTCGGGCCGATTGTTCTTGTTTACTTTGCTACGCTCGCGACGCTCGGCGTGGTCAACATCGCTGCGCGCCCCGAAATTCTCGGCATTCTCAACCCGCTATGGGCTGCACGATTTTTTGCGAACGATCCGCAGCTTGCGTTTCTTGCCATGGGTTCGGTGTTCCTTGCCGTGACCGGAGCCGAGACACTCTATGCCGATATGGGGCATTTCGGGCGTAAGGCAGTCGGGTATAGCTGGCTCGTTATCGCCTACCCCTGCCTGATGCTCAATTATTTGGGGCAAGGCGCGTTGCTGCTGACCGACCCATCGGCGGCGGAGAACCCCTTTTACCTCATGGCTCCCGAATGGGCGCGGCTGCCGCTGGTGTTCATCGCCACTGCAGCCACCATCATTGCCAGCCAGGCGGTGATCTCGGGCGCGTTCTCGGTGACGCATCAGGCGGTGCAGCTAGGTTTCTTGCCTCGCCTCAAGACGCTCCAGACCAGCGAGAGGGCGGCCGGCCAGATCTACATACCGGCGATCAATTGGGGCCTGCTGGTGATGGTGCTGGCGCTGGTGTTGGGCTTCGGAGAATCGACACGGCTGGCGTCCGCCTATGGCATTTCGGTGATCGGCACGATGCTGATTACCACGATGATGCTGGCTTTCCTGGTGTTCCATGTCTGGCGCTGGAACAAGCTGCTGGCGGGTGCCACCATTGCGCTGTTTGCGATGGTGGACGGCACCTACTTTTTCTCCAACATCGCCAAGATCCCTGATGGCGGGTGGTTTCCGCTGGCGGTGGCGGCCGTGCTGTTCACCTTGCTGACGACCTGGGCCAAGGGGCGGCGGATCATGCGAGAGCGGATGGAGGAGGGCGATCTCACGCTTGACCAGTTCATCGCCTCCACCAACCGCTCTGCCCATCGGGTGCGCAATACGGCGGTTTATCTGTCGGCCTCGCCGATTGGTGTCCCTTCGGCGCTGTTGCACAATCTCAAGCACAACCAGGTGCTGCACGAGCGGATCATCATCGTCACGGTCGCGGTTGAAGAGGTGCCGCAGGTGGCTCCGTGCCATCGGAGCGAAGTCCAGGATGCCGGTCACGGCTTTTATCGGGTGATCATCCGATACGGCTTCATGGAAGACGTCGATATCCCCCGCGAACTTGCCGCACTGGACAGTCTGGGGAATGTGTTTGACCCGATGTCGACAAGCTATTTCCTTGGTAGGCAGAAGCTCATTCCTTCGGCCGATCATCCCGGGATGGCCCGCTGGCGTGAAGGGTTGTTCGCATGGATGTCGAAGAGTTCCGAAAGCGCGATGGAGTCCTTCAAGCTGCCCACCAACCGTGTTGTGGAATTGGGCAGTCAGCTGCAGATCTGAAGGACTGTGCCAGGTCACGCCGACGCTCTACACTGCACCAGCTGCGTGCGATCGCTGGCGGGGATGAGCCATTCCGGTGCGTGCCTTTTGCGGATAAGACGGGCCATCTGAGCTGAGAGAACGAACCCCGCGATGCGCAAATGTCTTGCCCCGATTGCCACTCTGTCGGTTGTCCTCGCCCTTGTCGCTGCGCCCGCCGAGGCCGCTGCCGAGGGGGATGCTACCATCCCTGAGGATGCCGAGGCGGCGACGCTGGTGGAGGAAGGCGAACTGACTTCGGGCGAGACCACCCTGCGGGAGTTCACCACAGACCGTCCCGATGTGACCGAGAGCCCGTTCACCGTCGATCCCGGTCACTTCCAGATAGAGACCACGCTGTTCGGCCACGCCCGATCGCGTGCCGATGCGGCAGGTATCGTCACCGACACTTTCGAATTCGGAACGACCAATCTGCGCCTTGGCCTTACCGATCGGTTAGAAGTCGATTTCGTCTGGCAGCCTTACGGCATCCTCGACCAGCGCGGCGGCGGGGTCGACGAACGCGGCATCGGCAGCGTGACACTGCGCGCGAAGTATAACCTGTGGGGCAATGACGGGCCTGCACGCCCCGGCGACACAGCGGTGGCCCTGCTGCCCTATGTCACTCTGCCGACTGATGGCAATAATGGCATTGGCGAGAGCGAGGTCGCCTTCGGGCTGATCGTGCCGCTGGCGATCAATCTGGGCGGGGGGATGGGCCTCGGCCTCAACGGCGCGGCCAATTTTACCCGAAGCGACGTTGACCCGACCTATGATGCCGCAGTGCTGACATCTGCCTCGCTCGCCTATGAATGGAACGAAGTGCTGGGCAGCTATGCCGAGGTGGTGTGGGAATTCAGCCGCAACGATCCTGCGGGCGATATCGTCACGTTCAACACGGGTCTTACAATTGGATTGGGCGAAGATTGGCAGCTTGATATGGGGGTCAATGTCGGAGCAACGCGGGCAGCGGATAGCATTGCCTCGTTCATCGGCATATCGGCCCGCTTCTGAGGTCTCCCGGTCCGGTGGAGTATGCAGGGGCGTTGGGTCGGACGCTCAGGGGCTATCGGCGCCCGTAGCCTGCACATGAACCATATAGTCGACGATGGCGGGGACTGCCTGCTTGTCGACCGGGGCCTTGTAGATGGCGATCATCTTGCCCACGATCGACTCCCATTTGGCGCGGCTGACCTTGGGCTGTTGCAGCATGGTCGATGGCGAATGGCAGGCGGTGCAGTTCTCCAGCACCGCCTGTCGCCCCGGGCCGGGAGGCAGATCGAGCGGATCATCGGGCAGGGTGATGCTGGCGTCGGTGAACGTGACTTCGGGTGCGCGCTCGCAGCCGCCAAGCATCAGGGCCGCAACAAGGATGGTGGCGGCCCTCATTGCGCCCTCAGGGTGATGCGTTCAATCACATTGCGGGCATAGCCGCTCGGGTTCCAGTGTAGCACCTCGGGCTGCACCGCGCCCTTGGTATTGGCCGCCCGTGCGCCGATATTGGCAAGGTCGCTGGTCACTGCGGGAATCGTCGCGCTCCAGCGGCGAAAGGCATAGGGGCCTTCGTCCGGGCCCAAGGTGCAGCCGACTTGCCAGCCTTCGCCGATCAGATCGACACTGGAAAGCGCCGCATCGCCGCCCATCGCGATCCCTTCAAGTGTCAGCGGCTGGCCCTTGGTCACCACGGCCCCGTCGGCATGGCTGGTGATGAAGGCGCGCGGCGGCATCGCGGTGATTGGCACCGTCGGGAAATCCTTGTCCTCGGGCGTGATCGTCCGCGCCGGGAAGCGGTAGGAATCCGCCACATAATAGCTGTCATCTTCGCCGGTCAGCACTTCGACCGTGCTCAGCATCTTGACCCAATAGGTCGAGAACCATCCCGGCACGACGATCCGCAAGGGAAAGCCGTGGAGCAGCGGCAGCGGCTCGCCGTTCATGCCCCAGGCGACCAGCACATCGTCGCGCAGGGCGATATCCAGCGGGATCGATTTGATGAATTGCGGCGCGCCATCGGTGAGCGGCACGTCGAGCCCGGCAAAGCGCACCCGCTTCGCCCCCGGCGCGAGGCCCGCCCTCGCGAGCACGTCCTTCAGGCGCACCCCGGTCCAGCGCGCGCAGCTCATCGCGCCGTTGCCCCACTGGGTGCCGGTCACGCGCGGCTCCGACAGGCCGCGCCCGTTACCGGCGCATTGATTGATCGCGACCACCTCGATCTGCTCCCCGGCCGCGACAATGTCGTCGAGCGTCAGCGACACCGGCGTCCTGACCGCACCGCCGACCGCGACGCGGTGCGCGGCCGCGTTGACAGCGGTCGGCATGTCCCAGTTCCAGCGTACGAAATGGCGGTCATTGGGTGTGATCACACCCTCGCGGAAGACCGCCATCGGGGTTTCGAGCAGCGGCGGGCGGATGCGCTGGACGATCATTTCGCCCTTGCCGGGGAAGGCGGGCTCGATCGGTCTGAGGCTCGGTCCACCGGGCAGTCCGAGATCGACGAGTTTCTGCGCTAGCACCGGCGCAGCGAGCACCGCGCCGCCCGCACTTGCCATCAACGCGCGGCGGGTGAGCCTGCCTTCGCTCATGCTTCGGCCCGTTCGATCCGTGCGATCAATTCTCCGATCTCTGCCACTTTGAGGCCATGCGCTGCGATGAGTTCGCCGATATCGTCAATCCGCGCCATTTCGCCATCGTCGCGCATGATCGAGCAGATCACCGCCGCATCGCCCGCGCCTGCCAACCGCGCGAGATCGATCGAGGCCTCGCAGGCAGATGCGCGTTCCAGTACGCCGCCGTCTCGCGCGATCAGCGGAAAGACATGGCCGGGGGAATGGATGTCGGCTGATGTTGCTCCGGTGGCAATCGCTACCTTTACGGTGTGCGCCCGGTCGGCGGCAGAAATGCCGGTCGAGACCCCGCTCGCCGCCTCGATTGACCGCGCGAAGGGCCGCCCGGTCTGGCGCGCAGTGCCGGGGTTCACGAGGCTGAGACCGAGCCGGGCGGCATGCTGCGGGGTCAGCGCGAGGCAGATCAGGCCCCGCCCGTGAGTGGCCATGAAGTTGATTGCCTCGGGTGTGACATGGTGCGCGGCGATCATCAGGTCGATGTCTCCACCGCGCAGCCGATCGCCCGCGATGATGATGATCCGCCCCGCAGCAACTGCCTCAAGTGCGGCATCCAACCCGGCGCTCATCACGCAAGGTCCCTTCCTGCCGCGAAGCTCTTCGCGCCCAGCACCACCTGCTTGCCGACCAGTTCAAGCTGGCCCCGCGCGCGCTCGTCCAGACATTCCCCATCAGGCGAGAACAGTCCGCGATAGGTGCGGATCGTCGCCCCCATCGGGGTCGGCCAGCCGCGCAAGGCGTGGGTGATTGCGCGCATCGTCAACAGCGTCGACATCGACGCCTGATCGCCGAACGCCGTGGCAATCAGCCCCACCGCCCGCCCATCGAGATAGGGTCGTTCATCGCGCGCCAGATCCTCGAGATAATCGAGCGCATTCTTGACCAGGCCCGAAATGGTGCCGTGATAGCCCGGCGCAGCAATCAGCAGGCCATCGGCTGCGCGCACCGCTGCGACCATCTCGGCCCCTTGCGAGACATCGTGGAGCGGCCCGAGATAATGCGGCAGCGCGGTGAGATACTCCCCGCCGAACACCGTCACTTCGGCGCCTTCGCCAGCGGCAACCGCCGCGGCAAGCCGCAGCGCCTGCTCGGTGGAGGAGCCGGGATTGACCGTGCCGCCGAGGGCTACGATGCGGGTCATGCGGAAGATGTCCTTTCGGTGATATAGGATGCGAGGCGGGCGGTCTGTTCCGGTGTGAAATGCAGCCCCAGCTTGGTGCGCCGCCATAGCACGTCTTCGGCAGTGCGCGCCCATTCGCGGGTGACGAGATAATCGACTTCGGCTGCGGTCAGCCCATGGCCGAAATCTGCTCCGAGCTCGGCAGCGGTGCTGGCCTGCCCGAGAAAGGTCTCGGCGAGCGTGCCATAGAGCCGCACCAAGCGCGCCGCTCCGGCTTGGCCCAAAAACGGATAGCGCGCAGCAAGATCGGCGGTGAGGGCAGGGGCGTCGAACCGCCCGAAATCCCCGCCCGGCAGATAGGCGTGTCCGGTCCAGTCCGCCCCTTCCAGCACCGGCAGGAAGGGGACAAGCAGACGCACCGCCTCGGCACTGAGTTCGCGGTAGGTGGTGATCTTGCCGCCGAACACCGACAGCAGCGGCGCCTCACCTTCGCCGCCGTCAATCTCGAACCGGTAGCCCCGCGTCGCTGCCTCCGGGCGGCCCGACCCATCATCAACCAGCGGGCGCACCCCGGAATAGGTCCACACGACATCAGCCGGGCTGACCGGCTGGCGGAAGTATTCGGAGGCGCCTTCGCACAGATAGGCGATCTCCTCAGGGCTGGCGCGCACGTCATCAAGGCTGCCGTGGTGATCGACATCGGTGGTGCCGATCAGGGTGAAGTCCTGTTCATAGGGAATGGCAAAGAAGATGCGCC